>DASZZL010000059.1:0-8233 GCA_035545035.1 Pyrinomonadaceae bacterium | reverse complement strand
CGCCGGCGCTCCTCGGAGACTCCGCATATAACCAGCATGAGAACTCATTTAGATTTGCTGGGTGTTATCGGGAAAACCTCACCATTAACCAGTAGCGTCTGGTAGTTGTCGCGATTAAACTTAACTTCGTTTCGCTCAAGTACGGCGCTGAAGTTTTTCACCTTTCCGTAAGGGTGCTCGATTTGAAGATCGCTATGGTTCTGCTGGAGAAAGAGGCGCAGTCTGTTGGTATCACTGTCGAAGTATTGCAGCAGATAGGCGCCGTCATCACGGACATCTAGAACTCGACATGTAACATCTGGCCGAAAGCGATAGCTAATTGAGCAACCCGGTCGCCTTTGAAACCAAATACCCGTTCCGATCACCAGAAGTAGCAAGACCGCGCCTACAAATAGTATGCTTTTGCGGGTTACCATATTTACAGCTTAACCTTTCTTGATTAAGGTACTGATCACCATCCGCGACCACCCCCGCCCCAGGAGTGCGTGTTCCAGTCAGGGGCAGGCGGCTCGGGTGTCGGGACAGGAAAGACCAATCCGTTTGGTCTAAACTGGGCACAAACTTCCGAACATGGCCGACAGCCTCTTCCCCCTGCTCGCCCCACGTCGTTTGCGTGTCGATCCTCATCACATGCGCTTCTCGGATCGCCTTTGATGTGCTCATCAGTGAGTTCTCTTAGCTCGCTAATGGTACTCGCAACTACGCTCCCCAAAGTGCCTCTCCGAGCAGCTTCGCAGTTAGCCATGCAGTGAAAGAACTTATCGGCGCCGATAGTATTTGCAGTACGCATATCATCGTAATTGCCCCAAAAATCTCCAAGAGCACCGAGCGGTCCCCATCCACCCTGAGAACAGCCACGCGTAGGCCGCGGGAGAAGAATCGGGATCTCGTATTGCCTTGCTGTTAGGATTTCTGTACCAGAGGGATCGATATTACTAAGGGGACGGTTCTTAACATAGGCGTAGAGATTGATATCGCCACCCTGAAAGCGAATTGGATCCTCTGAAATAAATCTACCGACCTGCGGATCGTAGAATCGCGCGCGATAGTAAAGCATTCCAGCGTCAGGATCGCGTTCTCTGCCAGTGTAGCCGTTATCGTGTCCTCGCACTCCCCGAACTGTTGCCAAAAGAGTCGTAGGCACTTTGCTCTAGCAGATTTCCGCTTCCGTCAGTCAAAGCTGAGGTCGAGCCGAGATGGTCAGAGAGGAAATATGAAACTCCGGTGGCGCTGCTGGTCTGCCGCAGGTGATTGTCGATCCCTCGACCGCTGAGATAAGTAGTTGCGACTGACCAATCCGCGTTTAGATCCAAGAGGACATCTTGACCATCATAAACGTATCTCTCGTTTGCACCCGAACTGGTGGTCCGCTGAATTCGGCGACCCAGGCCGTCGTACGTGTAGTTGACATTCAAGCCAACCGGAAGCGTCACCTGCTTCAATCGATTCTCTTCATCGTAAGCGAAGGTGGTCGTGCCTGAAGCATCAGTCTTTGAAATCACGTTCCCGTTGTTGTCATAGGTGTAAGTGGCGTTCGCAGTGCTCGTCAGTTTATTGAAAGGCTGATATCCGTAGCTGGCGCTCAGGTGCGACGCTGTACGATTGCCAACTGAATCGTAACTGTAGTTCTCGGTCGGCATTTCAAAGTTGCTCGCCCCCGTCAGACGATCCAACGCGTCATAGCTGTAGGCGCGCATATCGGAGGCGGTCGTCCAACTCGAGATGTTGTTGGCATTACTGTAGGAATACAGATTGCCGCTCAGCGTCACGCCCTTGGTGTGTATCAGACTGCCGTTACTGAACATTGGCGGTTGCTGCGATCACTCCGTACCATACGCCGATGTCGCGCGCCTCTTGTGTGGCAGGAACATCATAAATAACGATAACTATATCATTCGCCTCAAAGCTAATCTTTTCGCCACCAAATCCGCGCTCGTTGTATATGGAGCAGTGGCCTAAACCACACCAATTTCCACCATTTAGATCGAGCTTGCGTTCGATGTGTCCTCCTGCGGCTATCTCGACAAACGTCGGATTGTTCTTTGTAAAACCCTGGTCGGGATTCCGAAAGAACGTTTTGACCTTACCTTCCCGTATAACCAAGACACGCCAACAGGCAGCACCCCAACTATTCGAGTCCTTCCAAACCTTGAGCGGTTCTTTTGAGGAATTAGCAAGTTCTACGGCGATGTTTCCTGTGCGCGATACCTCAACTTTTCCTATCGTCAGGGCTTTGATCGAGTTACTTACCTTCATAGAATTGTCCGCTGCCTCCAGCGATTTGTCGGCGGCATTCGTTGCGCCGCCTGTTGAGGTCGTTAAGCGGTTCGTAAGGCAACCGCAAAAGACACTCAGAAATATCATCAAACCTAACTGAATCATTTTCATCTATCACCGCTGTGCCGAATCACGCAACTTGTCGAACCAAAAGGGTCGATTAAGAGAGCGCGCGCGATCGTGCTATTGGTCTGTTCAAGAAAGTTTCAAACTCCTTAAGATTGCCGTCACTGAACAGTAGCAGTTGCTGCGATCACGCCGTACCAGACGCCGTTGTCGCGACCCTCTTGAGTCACAGGAACATCATAAATGACTATCACCGTGTCATTCGGCTCAAAATTGAATTTCTTACCGCCAAACCCACGCTCGCTATGGATGGAACAATGACCCAATCCACACCAATTACCGCCGTTCAGATCTAATTTCTGATCCAGGTGACCGCCTCCGGGTATTTCATTGAAACCTGGCCCGTTTTTTGTAAACTCCTGATCTGGGTTCTGGAAGAACACTTCCAGGGTTCCATTTCGAATAAGGAATACGCGCCAACAAGCCGCACCCCAACTATTTGAACCCTTCCAAACTCTTACTGGTTCTTTGGAGGAATTCTCAATTACTAGATTGACTTGCGCGGTGCGGGATATTTCCACTTTGTCTATCCTAAGCGCATTCATCGACTTTTCCACTGTGAGCACCGAGTTCTCGTTTCCGTTCATTGTGATATTACTTTGATTCGGCGTGTTGCTTGCTTTCAGCCGTTCATTGGATCCGGCAACGCAGGCCGAGAGTAGACTTGAAAACACCACGGCAGCGATTAAAGGGTTTTTCATTGGCTTGGTACCTCAGAAATTAACTGTAAGTGTCTTACTGGTGTAGATTCTTCTGCCTCCCCGACAGACGTCTACTACAATAAGGCGAAACCTCAACGTGTAGCCAGGGTCGTTGGCCCGGTGGCGCGGTCTATCCCAAGCATCGTACTGGTTGCCTTGATACCAATCGTTGACCGGATTAATGTCTGAATAATCTCCAGTTCGTCGACCATAGCGTTTACCATACTGGTCCCGATCCTCGATCCAAGTGTTTGGCTGAACCCAAGCCGGAACGGCGGCGAAAGGGACTGTGTTTGGGCCCAACGGTCCGCGATTCCAAGAGACCAGTTGGCGAACCTCACAACATTTCGGGTCGTATCCATCATCATTACGAAATTCGGCGTGCCAGTAAAATTTCGTGCCGCCGGAAATACTGCTGCCGCCAACGTTGAAGTAGCCACCAAGCTGGCGGAAGCCGACGTGCGCAAAATACTCCGGTCCCTTCTTGATGCCGCATCTACATAAACCAGATGCATCTGTCCACTGAATTGGATCATTTCCAACATAAAGACAAGGATTGATTCCGGCGACCAGCCCAGCGGGATCTTCCGAGATGAACCTTCCCACCTGCGGGTCGTAGAACCGCGCGCGATAGTAGTGCAGCCCGGCATCAGAATCGCGCTCGCGGCCGTTAACTCCTGATCATGAGGAAGGCCAGGAGTAGGGCAATCACAATACATGTCGCACCAGTGACTCGTGCGACGATCACATAGCTCCTGCTATTAATATAGCCACGAAAGAGATTAAGTTTAAGCTCCTCGCTGGCCTTGATAGCCGCCTTTGCATTCTTTTTGCCTGTGTCAAACACCAGAGGCCAGCCACGAGAAAAACCGCTATCGTAAGTATGCTGACGATAAAACTAGCCATGAATTCATTGGTCCTCGTCAACACCGAGTAAACCACGTTAGGTATCTCACGCGTTTAAGGGCAACCACATTCCAGCGAATAGCGTGGCTCCTCGGATTTTCAATATCACGTCGCGGTACGCGCCTTTCGCAAGCACAACACTGCGAGAAGCAACATCATGATTGCAATAAGGAGTTGCGCAGGTAATAAACCGGCACCGGACATTAGGTGTTCAAATGTCCGGAGCCCTGCCAAGACGCCGATCACTCCAAAGACCAATGTCAGAACATACCAGAGGATTTTCATAGAGTTTCTACCTCACTCGTTCGACGAGGCGCTGAATAACGCGTCTTGCGTGTTGAGCATCTATAAAGCGAAGAAAAACACCTTCAGCCATGAGTGGTCTCTACTCGGGCCTCCAGACACATTTTATTTCTGGCCCAATTTGCAGAATAGCTGCTTCTGCTCCACGATATTCTTCCAGCCAAAGCGGGATGGCAATAACCGATCCATCATCGAAACTGACGCGGATTTCTTGGCTTTTCGTGTCAGACGCAGAACTCACCTTATGGGAAATGCGTTCGCACAACATGTCGCGGTATCCAGCCGTTCCATTTATGAGTTTGGTATCGCCCGCTTGGACGTAAGGAAGAGAAAGAGCCGTTAAGAAGGCATCTTCAAACTGGAAGTTAATGTAGTCTAGAACAAATGACACGGCGGTCATCTGCTTACCTACTAAGAATCCTAACGAATCGTTATGCATCACTCTTCTGTTCACCCTAATCAACTCCCGTTGGGGCTGTTTCGACTGGCAACTGCTTCGGCCTCCTCCCTCGTCTGATATATTTCTCCCCAAGCGGCAAGTTGCAGGTATTTTGATGAGGCAGGCAGATCCTTGAAAATTCCATCATCCAACGCCCTAAAGATATAGACAGGGAGTGGAAACTTGCTCATGGGAAACAATGAGGTTCCCTCGTAGTGCGGAAGCAAGAGCAGATCCGCGATGTCTCGATTGCCGAGGCCGTAAGGCTGACCAATCACAGGTGGATCGACTCGAACCCAGAGGTAATTACGGCCCTCCACATCTGTAATCCTACCGACAATTGAGCAACGACGTACGCGGCTCCACTCACCTCTGTGCTCTGCGGACGCCAGAAAAATACTGATTCCTTTGTCAGACATATTTCCCCTTAAAATGGCGGATTTGCTCCCGATACCCTCGTCAATCTCACTTGGCCCGCGGGATCTGGAATAAAAGCTTCTGGGAGGCCTCCTCGACCACCCGCTCCAGACGCTGCGGAACCAAACCTAACGTTGCATCTGTCCGTGAGTACGCCTTCACTGACAAATCGTCCGGAGTTACTTTCGGGAAGTCCAGCCGCCGCTCGAAAGTTCGGTACGCTGCTCGGATCGGCCTTTGTCCAATAAGACCCGTTTGGTCCTGAGCCGTCACCCCACACCCGATAAACCTTACCACCTCCTCCGGCTCCAGTAGGACACTCACAAGTTTCAACTGCCGGGCCAGCGATTCTGGGACCGCCTGCAACTCTCGCCGCGGGGCCGCCAATAAGCGAGAAGATGATGGAGGCCCTCGAAACATCTTGCGGAATATTAGCTGAAATTCCGTAGCTTGACGTTCAGGGGCGAAGCAATATGAGATCCCGCTGGCTATGAAGGCTCGAAGGTTTATCGAGCCATCTCGATGTCATAGAACTCGATTTCAACTTTCGGTCTCGTCTCACCGAAACCAATGAAGGAAAAGTAAGCGGAGGGCATAAACAGCACCGAAGAAACACAACACTACAATCACACCGAAGATTATCCTGACAATTGAAAAACCGGAGTTAGACACGCTCCAACGCGACTTTTCATGGAAAATCTTCCCGAGCCATTGTTCGCCAAGCCATTCTTCGCAAGCGAAAGAGAGAAGCGATAACAGCAACAAGACGAACCAATTCCATCCCGACAGGAACCACAAAACCACGCAAACAAGTGGAACAGCTACGCAAGCAGCCGTCTTGAGAACCATTTTCATCCTGTCGATTCTGTTTTCTTGAGTATTCTCATTCATCACAACTCTCCGGCAAAAACACTAATATCCGCAAGGACACCCTGCGGCATCAATATAGGATCCTACGGCTACTCCGCCCTCGAACGCCGCTGTAACTGCCAAACGGTTTCCACCGGACCGGATCAGAGCTCCTGGTAAAGCGGACGGAGGATAGAACCCGTTAAAGGCCAACCGGAATAGACCCGATTCTCCTGAAATCTCAGCCACCTTACCGCTGGTAATGAGACCGAATCCGGGCGGGGCACCTGTGCCTGGCAACGCGCCATTCGTTTCGCTGAAACTCTCGAGGAACCTTTCACCAAATGGTTTGCAGGGCCGCCTTGCACGCTCTCTAGCGCTGATAAACTCTTCACCTGTGGAGCGAGTTAAGACACCTCCATCGGCGAACAGAAAGCCGTAGTAGTCGAATGACGGCGTTGGAGGACGCGGGGGAAGAATCGGGATCTCGTATTGTCTTGCCGTTAGGATTTCTGTCCCAGCGGGATCGATACCACCAAGCGGATAGTTCTTAACATAAGTGTAGAGATTCACATCTCCTCCGCGAAAGCCAATCGGATCCTCCGAAATGAATCTGCCGAGTTGCGGATCGTAGAATCGGGCGCGGTAGTACAGCATTGCGGTGTCGGAATCGCGCTCGCGGCCGGTGTAGCCGTAACGAGTCCGGGCACTACCGCCGCTGTTGCCGAATGAGTCGTAGCTTGTTTGCTCAAGCAAGTTTCCGCCGGCATCGGTTAGTCCCGATGTCGAGCCGAGATGATCCGGAAGAAAGTACGAAACGCCCGTCGAACTGCTCGTCTGACGCAGATGTTTGTCGACTCCGCGATCGTTCAGGTACGTTGTGGCAACTGACCAATCTGCATTCAGATCCAACAGGACATTCGCCCCGTCATAGATGTGCCGCTCGTTCGCCCCTGCGCTCGTGGTCCGCTGAATCCTGCGACCCAGGCCATCGTACGTGTAGTTGACTGTCGGGCCAACCGGCAGCATCACTTGCTTCAAACGGTTCTCTTCATCGTAACTGAAGGTGGTCGAGCCTGACGAGCCGGTCCTTGATATCAAGTTCCCGTTGTTGTTATAGGAGTAAGTCGCGCTTGCCGTGCTGGTGAGTTTGTTGAACGGTTGATAGCTGTAGCTGGCGCTCAGATGCGAAGCAGTTCGATTGCCAACTGCGTCGTAGGTATAACTCTCAGTTAGTGTTTCAAAGTTGCTCGTCCCCGTCAGCCGATCCAGCGGGTCATAGGTGTAGGCGCGTTGGTCAGAAGCAGTAGTCCAACTCGAGATGTTGTTGGCATTATTGTAAGCATACAGATTGCCGCTCAGTGTTGCACCCTTGGTGTGCATGAGACTGGTCAAGCGATCCAAATCATCGTAACCGTAGCTGCTGGTTACGCCGTTGGGCGCGCTGCGGCTCGTCAGGCGACTCGCGGCATCGTAGCTGTAAGCGAAGTTCAGATTCGCGCTGTCTTTGAGACTGGTCAAGCGATTCACGGCATCGTAGGTGTAGGTCGCGTAGGTTGCTCCATTCACATTCAGCTTCGTGCGATTCCCGATCGTGTCATAGTTGTAGCTGATCCCGTAGAAGAACGGATCCGAGAAGCTGCTCACCCGATAGCGGTTGTCATAGCCGATATAGACTGAGCCATTCTCGTTCGTCGCTCGCGTCAGGTTGTTCAAAGGATCATAGCTATAGGTTACAGTGCGGGTCGGATAGACGATCGTCGTCAAGCGATTCAGGTTGTCATAGGCATACTGAGTGAGTGTGCCGTTGTAATCCGTCCGCTGGGTGCGATTGCCTACCGCATCGTAGGCGTAGATCATCGACACACCGCCACGAGTGATTTGTGTCTGCCTTCCCAACGCATCGTAGCCAAACTGATACTGCTGGTTGAGAGCGTCAAGAACGCCAGTCACGCGACTTAACACGTCATACTGGAAGGTCGTCGTCTTGTTGTTGGCGTCCGTCGTGCCGCTGACGCGGTTGATGTTGTCGTAAGCATAACTCGTCACGCGTCCCGCCGTGTCCGTGCGCTGCGTCACGTTCCCGGCCGCATCGTAAGCCAGCGCCTCAAACAGGCGTGTCGCGCCGGTTGTGGCGGGCGGGTAAGTGATCTTCACTAGCCGATTGAAGTCGTCGTAATCGTAATTCGTTACCCGCGCGAGCGCGTCGGTCATG
>DASZZL010000058.1:0-61979 GCA_035545035.1 Pyrinomonadaceae bacterium | reverse complement strand
ATGAAGAGATATTAGACGATTGGCACGATGCGTATCTGCGCGTGCGCTATGCCGAGACCGACAAGATGGGCGTGGTCTATCACGCGAACTATCTGGTCTGGTTTGAGATCGGCCGCACAGAGTTCTGCCGCGCTCGAGGCTTTTCCTATCGCGACATGGAAGAAAACGAGAACTCGTTTCTGGTAGTCGCTGAAAGTTACTGCCGCTACAAGGCTCCCGCCTATTACGACGATGAGTTAGTGGTGAGAACTCGCGTCACGGAACTACGCCGGCGTAGTTTACGGTTTGGTTACGAGATTCTGAGGGCCTCTGACGGCACGGTGATCGCTGAAGGCGAAACCGGACACGTCGTCACGGACGTCAATGGCCGCGTGCGCTCACTGCCACCGGGTTTCGCGGAATTGCTGCTGTCGCCGCCGACCGAGCCGGAAATTGCGGATCGGAACGTTCTGTCGGAGATTTCGCCGGAATAGATCAGTGAGCAGTGAGCAGTGAGCAGTGGGCAGTGGGCAGTGAGCAGTGAGCAGTGGGCAGCAAGAAAACGTCAGGATAGCGTAAGAGGCAGCATCAAGTGGCGAAGCCAGGTTGTACTACCCCTCTTCAATCTCACAATCAAAAGGAGACTCACAATGAAGGTTAAGAACTACCAGGAATTAATCGTCTGGCAAAAGGCCATGGATTTGGTCGAGGATGTTTACAAGTCATCCAAGGACTTTCCGCGCGAAGAAGTGTACGCGCTGACGAGTCAGATTCGGAGGGCGGCGGTTTCGATTCCCTCAAACATTGCGGAAGGTCAGGGAAGAAGGACGACCTTGGACTTTCTTCGTCATTTGTCGATTGCTTACGGTTCGCTGCGCGAAGTCGAAACGCAAATCCTGATTGCGAGGCGGCTGAGGTACGTAGCGCAGACACGAGTTGACGGCGTAATGGATCTCGCGGGTGAAGTTGGACGACTGCCTAACGGCCTGATTAATTCTCTTGCGACATGATTGGCTTGGTAGGTCTTGCTGCCTACTGCCCACTGCTCACTGCCCACTTATGATTCGTGGCTCAAGTTAAGTCTGACAATCCCTCGCGCCCGCCCTGTCTCTTCGTCAACATCGACGACCGCGCCGCAGATACGCACTTCGCTTTTCGAGTGATCGGGTTTGCGATGGATTGGTGAGGTGAAGCGATTGATGATGTCGCCTTTCTTCATGCCAATGACGCCGCCATAACTTCCAGTCATTCCCAGGTCAGTGAGATAGGCCGTGCCTGAATGCAGGATTCGCTCGTCGGCGGTTTGGACGTGCGTGTGCGTGCCCACGACCGCCGATACTCGCCCGTCGAGGAACCAGCCCATCGCAATTTTTTCCGAAGTCGCTTCGGCGTGCATGTCCACGATGCGAACCTTGATTTCATTAGACAAGGACGCCAGCAATTCATTTGCAACCCGAAACGGATCGTCAGCGGGCTGCATGAACACGCGGCCCAGCAAGTTCATTACCGCGACGCCGACTCCTTTCACTTCACCAACCCAAAGGCCATTGCCCGGCGTGTGCGGCGGATAGTTTGCGGGACGCAGCAGACGCGGCTGCTTTTTGATGTAGTCAATGACTTCGTGCTTGTCGAAAATGTGATTTCCCGAGGTCATCACGTCGATGCCGGACGAGAAAAGCAAATCGGCAATTGCCGGAGTGATCGAAAAACCGCCGGCGACGTTCTCGGCATTCATCACGGTGAAATCGATCCCGTGCTGCTCTTTCAAATCCTGCAAACGATCGAGCAGAGCCGCGCGGCCGGGCTTGCCCACAACGTCGCCAATCAGAAGGAGTTTCATAAGAGTGGTGAATCGTAAATAGAAAGAAAAAGCCGCGGACCGAAAACCGTTAACCGTGAATAGAAGCAATCTATTTACGATTTACGATTCACGATTCACGGCTTTCAATGGCAGAGGGAAAACCGCCGAGCCGTTCCGAAGTCGTAATTGAACCTGTGTGAAACAGGTGGGTGACCTTTTTTTCGCCACAAGCTGTCGGCATTTCTTAACGATGAAGAAAGGCACTAGCGCGCGACGTCGGTCTCCCTTTTGAACGACGTTGGCTCAATCATCGTTACTCGGTGACGAACCCCGCAGAAACTTCCCTCTGTCGGCGGGGATAGTAACACAAAACGCAATCGGTAGTTAGTGAAAGTATTGGACTGGAAGCAAATCATTTTCACCGCAAAGCGGTGAGAGACTGTTTAGGAGAAGGAGAACTGGTCTGTAACGAAAGTTATGGACCAGTTTTCTTATTGACCGTGACTTGAATGTCCTCTACGTTTACGACATGCAAATCGCAATAGCAGCCCTGGTAATCGCCCTCGTTAGCCTAATAACCACAATTGTGCTTGGCACTAAGAACTATAGAAAATCTAGGAGGCTTGAATTCTTCCAAAGACGCGACCGTCTATCTCAGATTATTTCAACTTTGGCCGACAGGAATACTGAATTTCACCTGATTTCAGCCAGGTACGCGATTGTTGCGACCAAGAACGAGGGGCTACCATTGCGAGGGGAACAAGCTGAAAGAAACACAGCTCTGATTGCTTCCATTAAAGTGCAGCGAGAGGGTGTAGAGGAAGGGATAAAGCTTTGGGACGACAACATCGAAAAGCTTCATTTCATATACAGTAATCTTACCTTAGAAACAGATGCTCCTGAGGTTGAGAGGATGATAACTATGGCCCAAGTAGCGTCAGATAATCTCAAGAAAGCTACTGTTGGTTACTCATCTATCTTGCATATACTCGAAACTAGTAACGAATTGATGAAGACTAACCTAACCGAAACGGAAGAAAAGATAAGGCAAATCAACCTCGACTTTGAACGGGGAATGAAGAATCTAGGTTTTTGACGCTTCCCCGGTTTCCGTTACATCTTTCATTTCTATCTGCTGAGTACCTGAAACTCCGACCGCGTGGGCGAGTGTTTCGGGAAGCTAGGCCCCTAAGTACCCTTTCATCAAAATCTCATCAGGCTGACGATTTGAAACAAAAAACACCCCGTATTCCCAAGGTTTATCTGCTGCCCCTGCGGGGCGCAAACCCAAGCCACCCTGAATACGGATTATGAGGCGGACGTTGGGCGATCCAAACTGCGCGGAACTTTCAGCAGACGGTCGAGCATCTCTGAGCATTCGGCGCTGCGCGAGGCAAGTTGCGCGTCGGCCTGGTCATGGATCTTTTGCAGTTGATGCAGCTCGTCGGCGATGTAGAGCGCGGCAAGGATCGCAACTTTGCGGGAGTCAACCGTCAAAGTTCCGGAAGAAATCTCGCGCATGCGCTGGTCGACGTATTCGGCCAACTCCTTGAGGTATTCCGGATCACCGTCAGAGCGCACGGTATAAGCCTGGTCGTAGATTTCGACTTTGATAGTTGGGGATGCGTCCGAATTTCGATCTGCGCCGACAGTGTCTGTGCTCATCCGCGTATCGCCTCCGCGAGGTCAGGATCGGCTGCGGCCACTGCGTCGAGCATGGCCTGGACCTTGGTTCGGACCGCTTCGCGCTCAGCCAGCAGACGTTCAATCTGGGCGACCAATTGTTGCTTGTCTCCGCCGAGACCGCGAACCGTTGCCAATTGACGTTCCAGCTCATCCTTTTCCTGACGCAGGGTCTTGGCGAGCTCGATGGTCCGATAGATTTTGTCTTCGAGATGCGAGAATTTTTCGAGCCCGTTCAGTGCGACCATCGTTCTCTCCTGCTCGACGCTAATAAATCTGCCCGATTATCCGACTTCATGAGCGAGAGCGCAAGACTTAATGCTGCGTTTCTTTCAGGATCACGTGGCGGCCAACCGCATGAAGTCAGTACCACCTGCGTAAGCAGGTGGATCGAGCATCCAATCCGCGCTTTGAGTGTCTGACCCACCCGCTGACGCAGGTGGTACTGACACGTTCACCGAACCTCGGCATCGAATTCTTTCCTGAGAGCTTCCACCAGCGGCCAATGCAGCGCGTCCACTTCTTCGTCGCGCAACGTGCGGTCGCCGGCGCGATACTCGAAACGCACGGTCACCGAACGCTTCCCTTCGGGAATGCCCTTAGCTTCATAAGTGCCAACAAACTTCGCACCGACGCAGCTCTCGACTCTTTGATCGCTGGCCGCCCGCAGCAATTCCGCAACGGTGACCTTGCGATCGACCAGCAGCGAGACGTCGCGCACGATCGAAGGAAAGCGCGGCAGCGGCGAATAGAGCACCGCCGTTTCGGGAATTTCCAGCAGCGCCGTGAGATCGATCTCCGCAACAAATACCGGCTGCTTGAATTTGTATTCAGTGGCGACGCTTTCCCCGAGTCTGCCGACCGAACCGACGCGATTGCCGTTGATGTTGATCGCAGCGGTTTGGCCCACGCGAAGGTGCTTGACGCGGGTGGCTTCGTAGTCGAGCGACGACAACCTCAGCATCTCGACGGCGGCATCCAGTGCGCCTTTAATATCGTAGAAGTCAAAGTCGCGCGCCGTTGCTGCTTTATCAGCTTCCATGATTCCGCCCGTCGCCGCCAGCGCCAGCGATTCGCGCTCCTCGGGCAGTTCGCCTTGCGCACGCGCGCGAAAAACGCGGCCGAGTTCGAATAGAGAGATGTCGCGCGTTCCCTGGTTCAGGTTGTGGCGGATCGAATTCAACAGCCCCGGCAGAAGGGTGGGACGCATTCGCGTCCAGTCTTCGATGATCGGATTCTGCAAAGTCACAAAACCTTGCGCGCTGGTATCACCTGCAAACGCTGGAATCAAATCGAACTGATCGTCGTGCGTCGCGTCGATGAAACTGAAGCTGATGGCCTCGTCGCATCCCCGCGCCGACAGAGCGTCGCGCAACGCGCGCTTGCGTCGCTCGGTTGAGTGATATTCACCGGCGAGACTCGAAGGCGGAAGCGCAATCGTGATCTTGTCATAGCCCGTGTGGCGCGCGACTTCTTCAACCAGGTCTTCTTCGATCGAGATGTCGTGGCGCCACGACGGAACTGTGAACGTGAGCTTGTCCGCGGTTTCTTCACGGAGATCGAAGCCAAGCGCCAACAGGATTCGCAGCATCTCCGCGACTGCAACTTGCAAGCTCGTGATCGCTTCAACGCGTTCCGGCCTCAGACTCACCACGCTCTGTTCATGGCGATTTGGATAGATATCAAGCGCGTCTTCGATTGCCACGCCGCCGGCAATTTCGCAGATCAAAGCGACGCATCGCTCCTGTGCGCGCAGCACGCCTTCCGGGTCAGCGCCACGTTCGAAGCGATGAGACGCCTCAGTGTGAAGACCAAGCAGCTTCGCCGTGCGGCGCACCGACGCAGGGTTGAAATACGCGCTCTCGATCAGCACGTCGCTCGTGGCGTCAGAGATCTCGGAGTCTTCGCCGCCCATTACGCCGGCGATGGCGACGGCGCGCTTCGCATCGGCGATTACGAGCATCTGCTCATCGAGCTTGCGCTCAACGCCGTCGAGCGTCTTGATCGACTCGCCTTTCGCGGCGCGCCTAACGATGATTCTGGTTTCTGTCAGCTTCGCCAGATCGAAAGCATGCAGCGGCTGCCCCAACTCGTGTAGAACATAATTGGTTATGTCAGCAACGTTATTGATCGGCCGCCGGCCAATTGTTTCCAAACGATTCGCCAGCCACTCGGGAGACGGCGCGATCTTCACTCCGCGGACCACTCGCGCTGCATAACGCGGACAAAGATTAGGATCATTGATTTCAACCGAAGCGCAATCCGCCGCTTTGCCTTGTGTTTTCGGAACTTGAAACTTGAAACTTGAGACTTGAGACCCTTCTATTACGGCGAGTTCGCGCGCCACGCCCACGTGCGACAAACAATCCGGCCGGTTCGAAGCGACTTCGACATCGAGCACGAAATCGCCATTACGTTCTTCGACGGAATCGACAGCCAGACCAACATTGGTCAGCCGTTCCCGCGCCTCTTGAGGATTCAGCTTCGTGCCGGTTAGCTCGCGCAGCCAGTTGTAACTGATAAGCATAGTGAATCGTAAATGGTAAATCGTAAATAGAAAGACCGGGTTTGCTCCATTTACGATTTACGATTCACGATTTACTAACTATCTAAACTGCTCCAAAGATCGCACATCGTTCTCGAACAACAAACGTATGTCGTCCAGTTCGTAAATCCTCGCGCAGGTGCGATCGATGCCGAGGCCGAAAGCGAAACCCGTGAATTGTTCGGGATCGACGTTCGCCGTGCGCAAGACGTTCGGATGGACCATGCCCGAGCCGCCCAGCTCGATCCAACCGCACCATTTGCAGATTCGGCAACCGTCACCGCCGCAATTGAAGCAACTGTAATCGACTTCAGCGCTCGGCTCGGTGAACGGAAAGTATGAAGGCCGAAAGCGCGTTTTGGTTTCCGGGCCAAAGAGTCGATGCACAAACTCCGCCAGCGTGCCCTTCAAATGCGCCATCGTAATGCCGCGATCGACGCAGAGTCCTTCGACCTGATAGAACATCGGATTGTGTGTCGGGTCGGGCGTGTCGCGACGAAAGACTCGGCCCGGCGCAATCATGCGCACGGGCGCGCCGCGTCGCTGCATCGCGTGAATCTGCACCGTCGAAGTTTGCGAACGCAGCGCGAAGCCATCGGTTGTGTAGAACGTGTCCTGCGGATCGCGCGCGGGATGACCTTCGGGAATGTTGAGCGCGTCGAAATTGTAAAAGTCAGTTTCGATCTCGCGATCGTCTTCGACGGCATAGCCGAGCGAAACGAAGATGTCTTCGATGCGCTGCCGCATCAGAGTGATCGGATGCAGATGGCCCGTGCGCGGGCGCCGACCTGGAATGGTTACGTCGAGACTTTCGCTCTCAATGCGCGCAGTTTCGATGAAAGCCCTGAGCTTCTCTTCAGCTGTTCTCAGCGGGCCTTCGATAAAAGTCTCATTAAGTTGAACTTTTTGACCGACGACCGCTCGATCGCCCGGATGAACAAGTCCAATCTTCTTTTTCAGGCTCGCGAGCACGCTCTTCTTCCCTAACAAACGATTGCGCCATTCCTTTAACTCCTCCAATGCAGCTTCCGCACTTTGAAGCGGTGTTCCACCGGGCCATTGACTGTTCAAGGCCTCGATGCATTTTTCACGTGAATCCAAAACAGCATGGAAGCGCGTCTGCCATTCCGCGAACACTTCCCCGATGAGTTTGAATTCAGGTTTGAAATCCTCTGGTTTAAGTCCGTCAGTCACCGGCTGATCTCTCACGATGTTCGTGATGGAAAACTAAAAGCCCGTGAAACGGGCGACAGAAGTTACAGAACCCCGATTCATCGGGGTAGCGACCGGGTCCGTTGCGAATTGAAGAAGTCTCGAAGAACTCGCTTGCTACCGCAAGCGGTTCTGTACGAAACATTTCTGCCGTCCGCTTCGCGGACTCATCTATCAAAATATGAACTGCGATCCCAGCGATGAATCGCTGGGCTATTTTCGTTCGTCCGCTTCGCGGACTCTAAACCGCGCTTATGCACCCGCGAAACGTGCAGCTTCAACCTGTTGCGCGGGATCTTTTTCGCTCTCGGTCATTCAACAACTCGCGGTATTTCCGACTAAGGTTTCTTCTTTATTGCTGCCCACTTCCCTGTCATCTGACCGCTCAAATCGAAATCACCTACCAGCTTTCCATCAACGATCGCGGCGACCATTGCTATCTGGCCGTTTGACGAGTCGAGTATGAAGACCAGCTTGCCGTCTTTCCAACTCCCCGACGAAATCGTTGACTGGCCCAATTCCGAGTTACTTCCGCCGGTGACCTTTTCGCCATCCACCTTCAAGTTGAGCGTGAACGGAAACGGCTGGCCATTTGCGTCGGCCGTGGCATCCCACTCTCCGGAAATTTCATCTTTGGCGACGACCCTGGTAAGTTCGATTGCTCCGGTTTCTCCGTGAGCCGACAACTCTCCGACGAGCTTGTCTTCTTTTTGCCGGACAGCGAGCTTGGCCAGCGACCCTTTGGCGTCCAATTCCAAAGACAAGAGCCCGTTAACCAGCTGACCCTTGACCACCTCATACACGTTATACGCCGTCGTGATGCGGCCGGAAAATTTGCCGGCTTCCTCCACGAGATCCAGCGTCAATTTGACGTCGCCGCTAGGAGCTTTCGCAGCGCCCTGGTACTTTCCAGTCAATGACGTCGGGGTTTTCTGGCTCGCACTGCCGGTATTTTGTCCCAGGACAATCAGCGGAATGAGCAACAGAGCCACCACCGAAACTTGCAGGCGCAAAAATGTTTTGGTCAAGAACTTCAAGTTCTTCATGGTCACTCCTTAATCAAATCGTCTCTCGTCAACGATACGATAGCAACATCCCGGACGACTCGACTATGCCGCTGCGCGCGCCTCGGGCTTATTCTCCAAAGCTGTCTTCGCCTGAGTGGCGAGGTCGGCGAAAGCATCCGGCTGCTTTGCGGCAAAGTCTGCGAGAATCTTGCGATCGAGTTCGATTCCCGCCAGCTTCAATCCGTGCATGAACTGCGAATAGTTCAAGCCGTTGAGCCGCGCGGCCGCGCCGATGCGCACGATCCAGAGCGAGCGAAAATCTCGCTTCTTCAATTTTCGTCCGGTATAGGCGAAGTTCAATCCCCGCTCGACCGATTCCTTTGCTGAACGATAAAGCTTCGACTTGGTACCGCGATAACCCTTCGCTAATTTGAGAATTTTCTTGCGCCGTTCCAGGCGCTTATTTCCACGTTTTGCTCTCGGCATGATTGCTCTCCTTAACTATGAACTCGGAACGATGAATGATGAGCTGCCTTTAATTCATCCTTCCGCCTTCATCCTTCATCCTTGCTTTTCAGTCTCTTCCATAGGGCAGCATGCGTTCGACGCGCTTCTGGTCGCCGTCGGAAACCAGCGCGTCAATATCCAAAAGACGCTTCCGCTTATTTGTTTTCTTCGTCAAGATGTGGCGCGCGTGCGAATGCCCACGCTTGATCTTGCCAGTGGCCGTCAAGCGAAAACGCTTCGCCGCGCCCTTGTGTGTTTTTAGTTTTGGCATGATTGTTCCTTTTCAAATCCGTCAAATCTCAAATCTGATATTCGTCGCCCGCGGCCGACGTCGAAAACCACCACCGCAACTGCTCATCCTTCTGAAGCCGGCGCCGGTGGGCCTTCTGGTCCACTTTCGCTACCGCCGAGCTTTTGAGGCGTCGCAGGCCGATCCGGTTTGGCGGCGCCTTTATGTCTCTTCGGTCCAAAGAAAATGAACATCTGGTTGCCTTCCATCCGCGGACGCATCTCCACCTCGCTGATGTCGGCCAAATCTTTCTCCAGTTTTTCCAGGATGCGCGCGCCCAGCTCGCGGTGCGTCATCTCGCGGCCGCGGAACCAGATCGTCGCCTTCACTTTGTCGCCTTCCTGCAGCCACTGGCGCGCGTGTTTCATGCGATAGCTGTAGTCGTGCTCGTCGGTTCCGGGGCGAAACTTAACTTCCTTGACGACGATGACTACTTGTTTCTTCTTGGCCTCGTTCGCCTTCTTCTTGGCCAAGTACTGAAACCTGCCGTAGTCGATGATCTTGCACACAGGCGGCTCGGCATTCGGGGCCACCTCGACCAGATCCATGCCTTTCTCGCGCGCGGCACGAATGGCGTCACGGGTGTCCATGACCCCGAACTCTTCACCGTCTTCGGCAACCACGCGCACCTGCGGCACGCGAATCCGTTCGTTAATGCGCGTGGCCGGCGCGCGCCTAAAATCAGAACGACCACGGCCTCGGTAACCTGTAGCTATTGCTGCACCTCCGTCGTTAAGAGTTTCAAGTTCAAGGTTTCCGGTTTTCAAGTTCGCTAGCCGAACATGAAACCTGAAACCGGGAAACCTGAAACTATGTGTTCGTAATTGCGCGACTCTCAACCAGACGCCGCGCCATCTCCTTGAATTCATCAAGCGGCATCGCGCCGATGTCGCCTTTAGTTCTTTCGCGCACCGCAACTTTGCTTTCCTGCAACTCGCGGTCGCCGAGCACGAGCATGAACGGAACCTTCTGCATCTGCGCGTCGCGAATCTTCGCGCCAATCTTGTCGCTGCGAACGTTTACTTCAACTCGCAGGCCCGCCGCGCGCAATTCCCGCGCAACCTTCTCGGCATATTCATTAATGCGGTCCGTGATTGGCAACACTGCGACTTGCACTGGCGCCAGCCACATCGGAAACGCGCCCGCGTAATGCTCGATCAGCAGGCCGAAGAATCTTTCGATCGATCCGAACAGCGCGCGATGCACCATCACGGGCCGATGGGGCTTGTTGTCTTCGCCGATGTACTCCAATTCGAATCGTTCCGGCAGATTGAAATCCCACTGCACCGTTCCGAGCTGCCACAAACGCCCAATCGCGTCTTCGATCTTGAAATCGATCTTCGGGCCATAGAACGCAGCTTCACCTTCCATGCGCTGGTAATCAATGCCGCGCGCATCCAGCGCCGCTGCCAACGCGCCTTCGGCTTTCACCCAATCTTCTTCTTCGCCCAGATAGAGCTTGCTGGTGTCGTTCCCTTTGACCGACAACTCGAACTTGATCTTTTCAAAGCCGAACGTCTTCAAAACCTGGTAAGCGAAGTCAACGCAGTCATCAATCTCTCGGCGAATTTGCTCCGGCGTGCAGAACAGATGCGCATCGTCAACCGTGAACCCGCGCACGCGCATCAAGCCGTGCAAAGTGCCCGACAATTCCGCGCGATAGACGGTGCCCATTTCCGCGTAGCGCTGCGGCAAGTCGCGATACGATCGCTGTTGCGATTTGTATATGCCGATGTGCATCGGGCAATTCATCGGCTTGAGACGAAACTCGGTTTCTTCGAGCTTGGTCGGCGCAAACATCGAGTCGCCGTAGTTCTGCTCGTGACCGCTCAACTGCCACAACTCGCGCTTGGCGATGTGAGGAGTGTAAACAAAACTGTAGTTGCGCTTGACCAGTTCTTCGCGCAAATAATCGTCCATCTGCTGACGGACGATGCCGCCCTTCGGATGCCAGAAGACCAGGCCCTGACCGTACTGCTCCTGAATCGAAAACAGATCAAGTTCGCGACCCAGCCGTCGATGATCGCGCTTCTCAGCTTCTTCGCGTTGCTTCAACCACGCGTCGAGTTCTTCCGGCGTGAAGAACGCAGTGCCATAGATACGTTGCATCTGCGGTCGCTCGGCGTCGCCTTTCCAGTAAGCACCAGCCAGCGACAGAAGCTTGAACGCGCGCAGACGGTTCGTGTTCGGCACGTGCGGCCCGAGACAAAAATCGATGAAGGGCGAACCGTCGATGTAATACACGCTGACGACTTGACCGGCCTTTTCGTCAATCAATTCGCACTTCAAAGGCTCTTCACGTTCGGCGAAGATGCGCAGCGCCTCGGACTTTGAAATCTCGTCGCGTCGATAAGGCATGTTGCGCTTGGCGATGTCGCGCATCTTCTTCTCGATTACGGGAAGGTCGGCTTCAGTCAAAGCTCTTGGCGCAATCACGTCATAGAAAAAGCCATAACGTGGATCTTCAAGCAGCGCCGGCCCAATTCCCAGCTTCGTTCCCGGAAAAAGATCCAGCACGGCCGCAGCAAGCAGGTGCGCGGTTGAATGACGGAGCACGCCGAGCCCTTCCAGAGTCTGCGGCAGCACCGGTTCGATCTTGATCGCATCGCCATTCGCGGGCGAATCCAGCGTGTACGCCAGATCGACTTCGCGACCGTTGACGCGCGCAGCCAGCGCTTGCTTCGCCACATCACGATCAAGCTTCTTCAAAGCTTCCGCCACAGTCGTCGACGCTGGGACCTGCACTGTCGTGCCATTCTCAAGTTGTACCTTAATCTCGCTCATCTCTTGCTGAAGCACACTGACAATTCTAAATCGGCGTGGCCGAACTAGCGGCTTTCTGCTTTCGCTCCGCCAGGAGCGAGATGTTTATAGCACCGGCCTCGCGGATTAATCTCAGCTCCTTTAGGAGCGAAATCTTTACCCCAACATTTCGCTCCTAAAGGAGCTTCAGTGTTTGGAACTGCCTGGGAGCTATAAACATTCGGCCCCTACGGGGCCAGCACAGGCCTTCCGCACATCGGGCTGCAAAGCCGCATTACGCATCGGCTCCAGCGCCCTACCTTCACGATTTACCATTTACGATTTACTGCTCTAGTGATCGGATTCGATAGGAGCGCCTTCGCCGCCAAGCCCGCACCGCGGACTCGGCAATCAAAATGTGAATCGCGTTACGCTGCGATCCATGACGAAGGTCTTCCGGAGCATCCTATCAAAAATTTGAAGCCGGACAAGCTTTCAACTCGTCCCTCGTATCAATTACGAAGATGAATCTTAGCAAAGCCTTTCCGGGTCGCGCAAGCGAGGGGATCAAGCCGGTACTGGTGCAGGTTCACTTAGTTGATGCCATTACTTAGCATGGGCGAGTTGTTACAGAACCGAGAGCGGTAGCGACCGGATCCTACATTCAACCTGCGATCGACAATTTCGCCGGCAGAAAGACCTGTAGGACACGGATGAGTGCTTGGATCCGGTCGCTACCGCTCGCGGTTCTGTACCGAGCACTTCTTTGGCAACGCGCGGCCTGCGTTCCGGGCTGATTGCAAACTGCACCAGTACCGATCAGCCCTCCCTAACGGTCGGGCTTCTGACACCCTCGCTGGCAAGGATCAAGTCCTCGCTGGTGCTTGTGTCGGAAGCCCGACCGTAAGGGAGGGCATCTATCCCGAGCAACTTCCGCCGGTTTGCGTTAGTATATGCGCCCATCCGCCAGTCTTAGATATGCGAAGGAGAATGAAATGATCCAAGGGCGAAGTTCATCGACCACGGCGATGGTTTCCGTGTGCATTCTGGTTGCCTGTCTCTTGATTCAGAGTTCTGCGCAGACATCCAGGAGGACAGGGCGGGCCAGCGCAACGACGGACACCAACCCTGCTAAGACCGCCAGCGCACGCGAGACGCCGGACGCGAGCGAAGCCAAAGCGTCCGAAAGCGAAATGCGCGCGATCATCGAATACTACGTGGTCGATCGCGGAAGTCTCACGCGTTCCTATCCGGTTTCAATTTCGCCGGCGCGCGCCGCGCGTTTCCGAAAGTTCTATTCAGACGTGTTGGAGCGAATTCAAAAGCTCGACTTTGATTCCATGAGCCAGGACGGCAAGGTCGACTATCTGCTGCTAAAAAACCATCTCGAATACGAGCTGCGGCAGCTCGACATTCAGGCGAAACAGCTCGCGGAGATCGCGCCCCTGATTCCCTTCGGAAAGGTCATCATCGATCTCGAAGAAGCGCGGCGACGCATGGAGACAATTGACTCCGCGAAGGCGGCCGCAACATTAACGAATCTGAAAAAGCAAATCGACGACACGCGCCGCGGCGTTGACGCTGGCCTGAGAGGAAGCGACGCCGGCGAAGCAATCAAGGTCAAGAAGACCGTGGCGTTTCGCGCAGTCGGCGCGGTGAATAATCTGCGGAATTCTCTGCGCAACTGGTACACGTTTTATAACGGTTACGATCCAGTGTTCACGTGGTGGAATGAAGAGCCATACAAGTCTTTGGACGAAGCACTCAACAGTTACGCGGCATACCTAAGCGAGCGCGTCGTCGGCTTGAGAACTGCGACGACACAGGGACAACAAGGCGGACCGCGTGCCGGCGGTAATGCCCCGGGCGCGGGTGGTGGCGGCGGCGGTGGTCAGGCCGGCGGTCCCGGTGGTTTTCAGCGTCCGACTGCTGCGACAGCGCGACCCGGCGATGCCAGCGATATTGTGGGCGATCCGATCGGCCGCGAAGCGCTGCTCAGCGAACTGCAATCCGAAATGATTCCCTACACACCGGAAGAATTGATCGCGATCGCGAACAAAGAGATGGCCTGGTGCGAAGCCGAAATGAAGAAGGCTTCGAACGATCTTGGTTATGGTGACGATTGGAAGAAAGCGCTGGAACACGTCAAGAACCAGTACGTCGAACCGGGCAAGCAACCCGAGATGATACGGGACCTGGCGCTGGAAGCGATCAAGTTCGTTGACGATCACGATCTGGTGACCGTGCCGCAACTCGCGCGCGACACCTGGCGAATGGAAATGATGACGCCGGAGCGGCAACTCGTCAGTCCTTTCTTTCTTGGCGGCGAAACGATTCTCGTCTCTTTTCCGACGAACACAATGTCGCATGAACAGAAAATGATGAGCATGCGCGGCAACAACATTCACTTTGCGCGCGCCACGGTGTTTCATGAATTGATTCCCGGACATCACCTGCAAGGCTTCATGACCGCGCGCTACAAACTCTATCGCGGTTTGTTCGGCACGCCGTTCTGGACTGAAGGCAATGCGCTCTATTGGGAGTTGTTGTTCTGGGACTTGAAATTTCCCAAGACGCCAGAGAATCGCATCGGCATGCTCTTTTGGCGGATGCATCGCTGCGCGCGGATCATCTTTTCGCTTAGCTTCCACCTGGAAAAGATGACGCCGCAGGAGTGCATAGACTTTCTGGTCAATCGCGTCGGGCACGAGCGTGACAACGCGACGGCGGAAGTCCGGCGATCGTTCGACGGCAGTTACGGGCCGCTATATCAGATCGCATATCTGATCGGCGGGCTTCAGCAGTATTCGCTGCATCACGACCTGGTGGATTCCGCCAAGATGACGAATCGACAATTCAACGATGCGCTGCTGCGGGAAAATCGCATTCCGATTGAAATGATCCGCGCGGTCCTGACGAAGCAGAAGCTGACCCGCGATTTCAAATCGAACTGGAAATTCTACGGACCTATTCCGGCCGGGCAGTGAGCTCCGTGAGATTTTTACCGACTGTCTATTGAAGTCGATCGGCGGTTTTGACCGGCTGCTCCTGACTCGCCGTTACTCACTCGACGGGTTCGTCGCCTTTGCGTGTCGTTCCTTCGGCCAGCTTCGACCGCGGTGCCCGACGCGATCGCAGCGCCAGCGGCATTAGCGCGTGGCTTGTCGGATTTGCTTTGACTAATCACCGTTGTCCCGCCCGCATCGTTATCACTCGTGACATAGTTCAACGCCGAATCCGCCGAATCGATCAAGTGGCCGGAGTCGTAAAACGTAACGAACCCGCCAACCAGCAAGATACCCAGAATAGCGGCGATCACCGCCGGACGACGACTCTGCTTCGGACTCGGCCAGGCCATTTCGCCAGGCTTGAGGATGGAATACGTATCGAAGGGATCGAAGGCTGAGACGCGTGCTTTTCTCACGACTGTCGGGTCAAGAGTCGAGTCGCTGACGGATTTTGCAATTGAACGATTCGCCGATTCTCTTGCCACATTCTCTTTGCGACCTACCTGGCGAAGGGCTTCGCGAAAATCGCTGGCGCTGGCGTAGCGATCTTCCGGATTCAGAGCCATCGCTCGGAACAGAATCGCCGTGATCTCCGGACCAACGGCGCGATGAATTTCGTCGGCTGGTCTAAGCGGATCCGATTTTGAATTGACCAGCGCAGTGGCCCGTGCCACCGCATCGGGCGGCTTGACGCCAGTCAGCAGATGATAAAGCGTTGCGCCCAAAGCATAGATGTCACTCCGCGGAGTTGTGCCGTGGTTCTGAATCTGTTCGAGCGGCGAGTAGCGCCGCGTGTAACCAAAGATGCTCGCGGAAGAAATGGTCGTGGATACATCCGTCGCTTCGGCTTTCGCCAATCCAAAATCGAGCAAAGAGATCTGGCCGGTTGAGCTGAGCTTCAGATTGTGTGGTTTGATATCGCGATGGACGATTTGGCGGTCACGCGTATGCAAGTAGATCAGCGCATCGAGCAACTGGTCGGCCCAGGCGATCACCTGGCTTCGAGGAAATGGCCCGGGTTGAGTCGCAATAATCTCAGCCAGGTCAACGCCAGAGATGAATTGCATTACGAGAAATGCCCGGTCGCCTTCCGTGAAATAGTCACTAACGCGCGGCAGCGCCGAATGATGGAGCTGGGCCAAAAGGCGCGCCTCCTGCTCAAACTGTCGACGGAGACGATCGTCTACCGAAAAGGTTTCCTTCAAAGCAACGGTCGCATCGAGTCTCAGATCGACCGCTTCATATACGGCGCCCATCCCGCCTTTCCCCAACTGCCCGATGATCCGGTAACGGTCTTGCAGGACAGCGCCTGCCTCGAGCACAGACGAATGCCTGTTGGGTTCGATCGCAGACGTTGGCAAAGCTTTCTCCATTTCAAGAACTCGAGCCGGATCGGTATCAAGCACCGTGGCGGATTCTTCCGTTGATTAGCTTGGACAATTACGAACAAGAAACGGGCCGATGCCTGCCGGATTGTTACTTTCTGCGAGGATTTTATCGAGGGGCTGACGGCTCTCAAATTACCGTCGACTGGATAGCAACGTCGGGGCGGCTTCCTCGCCTTCGAATATACGATACGACCTGACGCAAAACAAGTATCGTCGGAACCAGAATCGCAACCCAAGATCACTTGACTATTACTGGCAGGAACAGCTCGGAAATCTATTTGTTTACTACCGTAAGGCCACTTAGTCGTTTGCCGCCCGATACGTCGTTCGACCCGAAGCGCGCGGTGGCCTCTTTCTAAGGTTACGTTATGAGACGAGCGTCGTTTGTAGTCGCCGCGCCGGGTCGGTCTGATGTTCGACGCTAAACGCGTGAAATCAATTGGGAGGTTCCGAAGGTCTGATGTGGGGAACGTGCAGGCTTTGTCATTTAGAAGCTGATTTGCAGGATAGTCATCTTCTGCCTAAATCGGCGTACAAGCTTATTCAGAAGTCAGAAGGTGAGCCACCAGTGGTCATCAAACACACAGTCAGTATGCAGACAAATGAACAAATAAAGGATTATGTTCTCTGTCGCAAGTGCGAACAGCTATTCAATAACAACGGTGAGCACTGGGTCATGGGACACTGTTCCAGAAATGAAGCTGGTTTTCCGCCTGTCGCTGCAATTGGCGAAGTTCCTTGGTGACAGTCTTGAGCAGCAGCGGGCTTACTTCGACCGTGCCCGCGCGCTATACATCGTTCGGTCAAAGATTGCGCATGGTGACAAGATCAGCGCAAACGAAGAGCAGGCCGCGATTCAGATCGTCGAGCGCTGGACGCCTGAGGCCGAAGAACTCGCCAGATTGAGCTTGCGACGCGTAGTCGAACGAAACTTGATCGAGGTATTTAATTCTAAGGCAAGACACGAAGCGCTGCTTCTTGACCTGCTGTTTGAGCCGACTCTAGACGCTGCCGTCGCAAAACAGGCCGCCGATTGATGCTCTTGAATGACCCTAAGGTTTCGTCACCTTAAGCCCCGTCACGAATCCTTCGGTGTTATGTGCGAAGCGGATGCCGTATGCCGCACAACGACATCAGTTGACTTGAGTTTACCTGTAGTCACCAGCGCAGACTTGTCCTACCACCCCACGCGGGCTGCCCGCGTGGGGACCTCGGGTAGCTCGCGACGACTTTGTTGTTGATCGAGCACTCAACCTTGTCGCCTTTCCCTTCGCCGCAAAGAGCAATCCCCTGAATGATCGCTTCGCGACCTGTTGATTGATGAGATCCCGCTACTGCTTGTCGTATACCGCCCGGTTAGTGACCCACTTGCCCTTCGAATCCTTTCCGGTCGTGGTCACGGTGCGAGTTTTGCCGTTGGCCGAAACGACTATGCGGCCAGTTAGAGTAACCTTGCCGCCTTTCTTGGCGGTCAACGCCAACGTATGGCTGTTTATCTTCCGGTATGAGCGCATGTCTGAAGTCGCATCCCCGGTTACGGCGTAGAATCTGCCGTTGAATTTTCCCGTCCACTCGTTATGCGTCGCTGCGCCGTTGCCGTCGACGCCATCTACGGTAACCTTAATGCTGTCGCCTGAGGCCTCGTAGACTACGGTGTGGTTCTTTGCCGCCCCCGGGCTGAACTTCGACTTTGCCTCGTTCAGCTTCCAGGTGCCCATTTGCGGGTTATCGGCTAAGCACACAGTCACGCCAACAAACAATGCCGCCAACGTAAGTAGGATCACTATTCCTTTCATATCTCCTCCTCATTGAGTTGCCGAAATGTAAGACTGATTGGTGCGGGAGATTCTAGTGCGACGTGCCAAATTAGGCAACTCGATTCCCGCGCAGTCATTTGAAATGGCGCTGATCCGAAACCGCGAACGATGAGTAAGCCCTAAAAGCGCCAAGGGCGCGAGATGCAATAGCCTGGGCCAACGGCCCAGGATCGGGCACCAACAGACCCAACGAGCGCTGAAGGCGCGGCATACTTATCCGGATGACGACGCGCCGGCCATCTATTTCGCCCCTACAGGGCTCGGATATTTTTCCTCTAACCGATCCCAGGGGCGTTGCCCCTGGCTATTACATTTCACGCCTTCAGCGTGTTAATTCAATCCCCCACATGAGGTTCTTCGCGGCTTGTTGACTGTTATTCATCGGTGGGATCACGTAGAAAACAAAATCGCAGTCCGTGAAGCGGAAGGTTGAATTTGGAGTGCGGTAACTCGTTACCGCTTTAGTAGGTCGCGACTTGTCGCGACCAGATAGAAAGTGCAACCGACGTTCACAGAGTTGCGGTGCCAAGGCACCGCAAACCAAAGCGGCGACCAGTCGCCGCACTCCAAACCGGGCTGCTGCCTCGCCCCACCGGGCGCGCCTGCGGCGCGCTGGAAATATTTTTGATTTGGGATCCCAGGGTAGCGCGCTAACGCGCGCAACCATGGGCTATGTTATGGAACGCCTTTGGCGTTCGTTTGCTTGCTGCGCGATCCGTGGGCGATGCCCACGGCTATTAAATTTCACGCGGTTGGCGTGATGAACGCCCTTGCTTACACGCGATCTAGAGTGAACCTCGACTTTACGCGAGCGTGGCCTCGGCTCTTCGGGTGGCGCGGCGCTCGGCGCGGCGCTCTACCCACTCGTATACCATTGGCAGAATCACGATCTTGATCGGGCGCGTCAGCAGTCCACCAACCACGACGATCGCCAACGGCTTCTCGATTTCGGCTCCGGTGCCGGATGAGATGATAAAAGGTATGAGGCTTATGCTGCCGATCAACGCGCTCAACAACTCGGCCCGCAGACGCACGGTCGCGCCGGTGATCACGGCTTCGCGTAGCTCCATGCCCTTACTGCGAAGCTTGTTGATGTAAGACACCATCACCATCCCGTTTTGCACCGCGATCCCAAAGACCGCAATGAATCCAACCAGCGCCGGAACGCTCAGAGGGAATCCCGAGATCAGCAGGAACGTTGTGCTGCCCACAAGCGCAATCGGGATGTTGAAGATGATCGTCAGCGTGTTGCGTAGCGAATTGAAGCAGGCATATACAAAGACGAACACCAGCAGAAGCGAGATCGGTATGGCAATCAGCAGCCTACGCACAGCCTGCTGCTGGTTTTCGAATTGCCCGCCCCAGGTGATGAAGTATCCGGGCGGAGTCTTGACTTGCTGGGTCACCAGCGTCTGCGCATCGTGAACGAAGCTGCCGATGTCGCGCCCTTTTACGTTGCACTTCACCACGACCCGGCGCAGAGAGTTCTCGCGGCTGACGACCGAATCGCCACTCGATAGTCGGAACGTCGCCAACTGTCCGAGCGGTATGCGTCCGCCGACCGGCGCGGAAATCAGAATATCGTTGAGCTTTTCAACCTGATTTCGATAGTCCTCTTTCAGACGCACGAAAATCGCAAATCGGCGCTGACCTTCCAGCACATTGGTGGCCTCGTCGCCGCCGATGGCAATCTTGGCGACTTCGAGCACATCGGCGATGTTCAGTCCGTAACGCGCTATCTTATTTCGGTCCAGGTCGATCTCCAGGTGCTCCTCGCCGGCGACCTGCTCAACCGCCAGGTCTTCGACGCCGCGAACGTGCGACATCGCGTCGCGAATCTGTTCGCCCACCTTGCGCAAGGTTTCCTGGTCTTCGCCAAAAATCTTAACGGCAATCTGCGCATTGATGCCCGATATTAGTTCGTCGTTGCGGGTTTGTATGACCTGTGAAAAGTTGAACTGAACTCCGGGGAACCCTTCCACCCGACGGCGCATGGCATCAACCAGTTCGTCTTTGGTCTTTGCAGTTGTCCATTGATTTTTAGGTTTCAAGCGGACGTACAGTTCGTCGTTACTAACGCTCTCAGGATCGCCACCCAACTCAGCGCGGCCGATCTTGGCGACGACGGTTTCGACTTCGGGAAACTCGCGCAGTGACTTTTCGATCTGGGACGAGACTTCGATGGCTCGCGTAAGCGAGATGCTGGCAGGCATAGTGGCCCGCACAAGCATATTGCCCTCATCGATCGTGGGCAGAAATTCGCTGCCCAGGATGTAAACGTCGGCAACGCTCCACAAGATCAATCCCGCAGCAATCGTGAGCGCGATGTAGCGGTGAGCGATCGCCCACTTGAGGACGGGAACGTAAATCCGTTTGAAGAACCCAATGATCGGATTTGTGCGGACCTTGCCTTGCTTGAGCCGCAACCACAAGGCACACAGCATTGGGGCGATGCACAGCGCCATTAACATGGAACCAATCATCGAGAAGGTGACGGCGTAAGCGAGCGGCTTGAACAACTTGCCTTCGACGCCTTGCAGAGTGAAGACCGGCAGAAAGACGGCTATGACAATAAGGATAGCGAAAAACATGGGTCGCCCGATTTCCTGAGCCGCAACCAGTATGGCTTCGCGGGTGGAATGTTCGCGGTGTTCTTCAAGATGGCGATAAATGTTTTCGACCATCACCACCGTCGCGTCGACCATCATGCCGATGCTTATGGCAAGGCCCCCTAGCGAGGTAAGATTTGCCGACAGCCCCGAGTACCACATCAGGATGAAGGCGACGAGCATACAGAAAGGTATTGCCGCGGAGGTGATGAGCGAACTGCGGAAGTCGCCGAGCAGCAACACCAGAATCAACAACACCAGCAGCTCACCTTCGATTAGTGATTCGACCACCGTGCGTACGCTCTTATCGACAAGCTCTGATTGATCGTAGTAGTCAACGATGCTTACGCCTTCAGGCAGAGCCTTATTGATCTCGACCACTTTTTCCTTGATGCGCTCAATCACCTGCTTGGTGTTTTCGTTGATTCGTTTCAGCACGATTCCGGTGACGACTTCGCCCTGACCGTCTTTGGTGACTGCGCCCTGGCGGATCTCGCTGCCGATCTCAACTCTGGCAACATCGCTGACGCGGATGGGCGTGCCGCTGCGCGAGTCGAGGACGATGTTCTTGATGTCTTCGATGTCCTTGACCAGTCCCAGTCCGCGAACGACGTACTGTTCGTCGCCGTGCTCGATGAAATTCGCCCCGGTGTTTTGATTGTTGGCCTGAATGGCTCCGAAGAGCGTTTTGAGCGGGATGTTGTAGTTGACCAGCGCCTGCTGATCCGCGATGACCTGATACTGTTTGACGTCGCCGCCAAAGCTCAGCACGTCGGCGACGCCAGGCACGGTGCGCAGTTGCAGTTTGACGATCCAATCCTGAATGGTGCGCAGTTCCTGATTGCTTTTTCCGCGCCCGACGATTTGGTAAAGATAAATCTGGCCCGTTCCGGTGGTGATGGGCCCCATCTGAGGATCAATCCCCGCAGGGATGTGATCTTTTGCAGACGAGAGGCGTTCGAAGACCTGCTGGCGGGCGAAGTAAATGTCTGTGTCGTCGCTAAAATAGACCACAACCACGGACAGGCCGAACTTGGAAATTGATTGCACCCGCACCACTCCCGAAATCCCGTTCATCACATTTTCGATCGGAAAGGATATGAGTTGCTCGACTTCCTGTGGCGCCAGTCCTTGTGCGTTGGTGTCGATTTCTACCTGCACGGGAGTGACATCCGGGAAGGCGTCGACGTTCAATCTGGAAAGCGCCAGAATACCGCCAGCCGTAATGAGCATTGAGACGACGGCAACAAGCAATCGCTCGCGATAAAAGAAGGCAATGAAATTGTCGGTCATAGTTGGATTCCAGTCGCTCGAAGGATCAACCCGTCTGTGTGAAAACTCTGATGTCGTTTCTTTCTGACTGCCCCAACGGGGCTGTGCCCACCAGCCCAGGGTTGCCGCTTCGGCTACCCTGGGAAAAGAGAAGAATTAGTCCTCCAACCGCAAGTCGGTTGCGCCTGCTTTGTTGATTTCTCCGATGCAATTGACACAACCGCGTTGCGGTTGAAAAATTATTCTCCCCCTCGTTCCCAGGGTAGCCGATGCGGCAACCCTGGGCTGGTGGGCACAGCCCCGTTGGGGCATCAGCAGCCTACGATTTCCTGGCGCACTGCTATTGCTCGGGCTTGGTTTGTTGAAGCAACAGGTAGTTTCCCTTCACGACCACCTTATCGCCCGCGTTTAGCCCGTCGATAATTTCAACCCGGTCGCTGCTTTGTATCCCCGTGGTTACCTGGCACTTCTTGTAGCCGTTACGGTCCACTACGAAGACAACCGTTTTCTCGCCGTCTTTGAGCACTGCCGATTGGGGGATCGAGATGGCGTTGCGATTCACGTCGGTGATTATCTGCACATTGGCAAACATATCCGGTTTGAGCCTGCCGTCCGGGTTTGGAACCTCTGTGCGAACCTTCACACTTCGGGTCTCCGGGTCCACCACGCTGGAAACCAGAATGACTCTGCCTGAGAAAGTCGATCCAGGAAAAGCAGGGACGGAAACCTTGACCTCCTGTCCGCGCTTCACCCGCTCGAGGTCCTTTTCAAATACGTTCGCGTCGATCCAGACACGCGAGATATCGATAATCTTGAACAGGTTCGCGCTCGAACCTACGGTGGCGCCAATCGTGGCATTGCGCTCGACCACAATGCCTGCGATTGGAGAGGTGAGGGAAAAGACGGCGGCGGCCCGGCCCGGTTTGTTCGCCAGCGCATCAATGTCTGACTCTTTCAGACCGAGTATGAGCAATTTGCGGCGGGCGGACGTGAGCGCCGCTTTCGTCGACGCAAGAGAGCTTGTTGCCAACGCCTGCGCCACCTCAAGGTCATGCTCGGCAACCTGGAGATTTTTTCCCGCGGTGATGGTCTTCTCATAGAGCATCCTGGTGCGGTCGTAAGTGGCCTGGGCAAGCTTGACCTCGGCCGCCGACGTGCGACGAGCATTCTCGTAATCCGCGAGCGCCTTGAGATAATCGGCCTCGGCCTGATCGATGTCTGCCGATTCAAGGTCGGCCAGCTTCTGCCCTTTCTTCACGTTGCTGCCCTGGCCTGCGTAAAGACGGGCGATCCTGCCTTCGTGGACGGGTCCAATGTTTGCCATGCGATCCTCCGTGACGAGGATCTTCCCCGTGGCAAGTATGGTCCCGGCGATGGGCTGTGGTGCGACTGTCTCGGTCTCTATTGCATGGCTCGCTGCTTCGGATGTCGCCGCGCTCGGCGCTGGGCTGGAAGGAGTCGAGGGAGCATCAGCAGCCCTCTTGCAGCCTCCACAGACCGCCGCGATAAGAAGCGGCAGAATCAAAAGGGCGTGAACTATTCTTCGGTAGAACATATCGGGCATCCTTTCGCCGAGGCACTTACTTGTGCAGAGGCGTTGCGGTCGCCAACTCAAGGTCAAGCAGCGACACCTGGTAGTCAAAAAGCGTCTGGTAAAAACCGGCCAGCGTTTCGCGCCGCGTGCGGATCGCATCCAGCAACTCAAGCGTAGAGCTTTCACCGGCCTTCAAAGAAAACTCCGTCAGGTTCTGAATTTCATTAACCTTTGTAAGCACGCCGGTGCGGTAAAGCTCGACTCGCCGCTTCTGAATCTCAAACGCAACCAGCGCCTTATCCACATCGCTCAGCACTTGATTGGTAACAAGCTGCTGCTGGTTTTGCGCCTTCTTTTTTTCGATCAGGGCCTTAGCTCGCTCGCCCTGATTGCGATTGGACACTGGCAGCGTAATGCCGACACCAAAGTTGTAGGTGCTGGTGCCTAGCGGGACCTGGTCGATGCCGCCTCCTAACGTGAGATCTGGGATGCGCTGAGCATCTTGCAAGCGGATGGACGCGTCGGCGGCGCGCTCACTGAGTTGCGCGGCCTTCAAATCAGGTCGAGCAGCCAGCGCTTTGTCGCGCAGCTCGGCAAACGAGAACTCGTAAGGCTGATAATAGTCGACCGTCCCGGCGACCTCTATATCCATGGCTCGATAATCTCCGCCCAGAGTTACTCGCAAGTCGCGCAAGGCCAGCTCGTAATCCCTTTCCGAGTTGGCTACGGCGGTATCGAATTTGAGTTTTTCAACTTCGAGCCGCCGCAGGTCCAGCCCTGAAATCTCGCCAGCCTGGTAAAGTTCGGTCGTATGCTTGATCGTTTCCGCGAATGTTTTCTGGTTCTCTCTTGCCAGCTTGAGCAGCGCCTCGGCCAGGAGCACGGCGTAGAATTTCTTCTTCAGATCATTGGTCAGTTGCCACACGACCATTTGAAACTGTCCCTGGGCCAGTTCCGAATTTGCGTTGGCGGCACCGATTCGTTTGCGTCGCTTCCCGCCCAGCTCGACGGTCTGAGAGATGCCGTAGGAGAACGTCTGCTCTTTGACAAACTGTCCAGTCAAATTTACAGGGAGGCCCGCGAAACCGACGCTGACCTGAGGGTTCGGACGGAGCCGCGCGGTCAGTTTTTCCGCGTCCGCCAGATCGATGTCGTAGCGGGCTGCCACCAACTGAAGATTCTGCTGCAAGAAAATCGACACGGCGTCCGAGATCGTAATAGACCGCTTCGCAGAAGCTGCCGGCGTTTGCTGCTGAGCCTGGAGCATCGCAGCGACGTCGACATTGATTCCCTGCAAACGTTCGGGCGACCTTTCTTGCGCCAGGATCGGATGAACTGCCAGCGTGAGTAAGAGCAGGCTGGCCAGGTAACTCGCGCGACGACTCATTTGCCGACTGCGGCATCGGGGCGATCGGCCTTGGCCGCATGGGCCCTGGCGAACCACAGAAATGCACCGCTCACTTAGGCGGCGCAAATAATTGTTAGTGAGTTGATACATCCGATCACCTCGCATTCATCGGGTTGATAAATTGTTGTTAGTTGCGCGGTGCGAAACCTCGCCCCCCGCCAGTAGGCCAATCATTGGCAGGCAAGGCAGGCCCGCCGCGGGCTGACCATTAGGCTTCGGTGATATTTGGAGCGGGCGAGCAGATGAGCCCGCCACCGAGTTAGGTTCAGACGAGAGGCGGCGCGCGACCCGATCGCGGCGTGGTTGAAGTTGAGGGATAAAAAACTGTCAGGGTGGAAACAAACGCAATCTCTGCTAGAGGCGTGCGCGCGAACAGCGGCGCGTGGACGAGGCCGCCGAACAGCTGCTGCTGGAACTGGCACATCGAGCATTCTCTATGATGAGAATTGCCCTTGTCTGAAGACGGTGATCCGCCGGCGTCGCTTATGGCGGCTACGCCGGGACGATCCGGCGCAACGGAGCCGTGACTGTGCGCCGCTTCGACCGTCGCTCCGTAGACGATCAGGAGAGACAGCAAGTAGCCTAACAAGCGACGGCACTTCGTGCGTCGAAAGTTCACTGCTAATGTGGTCGTCCTGCTAGTCACGTGTCATCCTGGTAGGCGCGTGGAGATTTGAACCCCAGACCGCTACCGTGTCAAGGTATTTCAGGTCGCCTCGTGTAGCGCGTAATCGTTTCTGACGTCGCAAAACCTAACAAAGGCGGCTTGAGAAGTCACGCATGAGCTGTATAAAGTGCATAAAGCGTAGGGGTAGTCTGCCAAAAGTCTGCCAAAATTTCATGGGAGCAGGCCAGCGCCTGAGCCGAAGCCAGGTTGAACTCTATAATAAGCACAGATCTGAGAAGGCCCTTGTGGGGATCGCCAGGGAAGATGGTCTAACAATGGTTAACGCTCGATGACGTTGCGAGTTGAGGGCAAGATATGGACCGCCATTGCTAACTTCAATGATTACAAGGTGGATGAAGTTTTCAGTAGGGACAACCGTCGGTAAACAAGCTGTCTATTATCTGGAACCAGTGCGGCCCCTTCTGACTAGAGCTCGAGAGTGGAGTTGGAAGACGAATTATTCGCGGGCTTACGCGACCAAACTCAATTGACGACGATGAGCCTTGGGGGTCTGGAGATGACGCTCCGAGATTTCTTTAACAATCTCCGCAATCCGCTCAATGAGAAAGGGCTTAGCGACAATCCAATTGACCTTTGCAGCCTTTTGTTCATCCGAACTAATCGCTTCTCCCCAGCCGCTGAGGATAGCCAGCGGTATTTCGCTATTGCGCTCACGAATCAACCGCGCCAACTCCCAACCGCTCATTCCAGGCATGCTGATGTCGGTGAAAACCGCATCGAAGGCTTGCGAGTCGAATAGCTCGAGCGCTTTGAATCCATCCTCGGCTTCCACAACTTGATGGCCGAGCGAGTCCAAAATATCGCGCAAGAGCTCACGCACATAATCTTCATCGTCGACCACGAGCACCCGAGCCGCCACGGGAACAGCTAAGGCCGCCGGCTGGACACTGCTCTCGCTTGGTTGAGCGGGCGCCGATTGTCTGGCAACTGCGAGCTTGATGACGAAGCTCGTGCCGCGTCCGAGCTCTGATTCTACTTCGAGGCTTCCCTCGTGGCGGCAGATGATTCCGTAGCTCACAGCAAGACCCAGGCCCATGCCTCCCTTTCCCTTGGTGGTAAAGAATGGATCGAAGATGCGTGAACGCACGTCCTCGGTCATGCCTGTGCCGCTATCGGTGACGCGTATTTCAACCTGACCGTCGATTTCACTTGCGGACAGAGTGATCCTGCCTCCGTTTGGCAGCGCGTCGATCGCATTAAACACGATGTTGACCAGTACTTCGCGAAGCTCTGAGGCATCGCCCATCACCATTGCCGTAGTAGTTACGCAGAGGTCGAGGTTGATATAGACGTCAGCGGCCTCCGCTCGATTCTTCCAGCGCGGCCGGGTGATCTCGCTCACATCGGACAGCAGTTGATCGACGGCGATGAGTTCAAAGTCGCGGTCGCGCCGCTGACGGGCGAAATCCTGGATACGCTTGACACTGTGGGCTCCGTCCTTCGCCGTTTTGATAATTATGTTCAGACCACGTTCTACTTCTTTCGCGTCGTTGCTATGGGCCTGGAGCAATTGCGCTCGGCCGAGAATTCCCGCGAGGGTATTATTGAAATCGTGCGCGACCCCTGAAGCCAACTCGCCCACTGCCGACAACTTTTCGATCTGCGCGAACTTCTCGAGAATGCGCTCTTGTTCAGCAATGTACTGAGAGAGTTCCGCAACATGACGTTCCGCGTCTTCGGCGCGTTCGCGCTCGACCCGCTCGGCCTGTTCTGCTCGCACGCGGTTTTGGTTGTGCCCGAAGTAGACCGCCAGGAGCACCGGCCCGCAAATCGCCATCGTGGCTATCGCGCCATTCTGCAGGCCGAAGAAAATTAGACTCGCTGCCACACTCGTAGGCAGAAACATTGGCGCGGCGTACAAAAACTCTTGCTTCCAAAGGAGCAGGATCGAGTTGTTATGGCGCAGCGCCAGGAAAGCTGAGACAAGGCCCCAGTTGACGATCACTTGAACGATGCTGGCAACCAACAGTGCAACAACTACGGCGGAGATGCTGTGATAGCCAGTGTTAGCCGCGCCGGTCCAGCCGTTCCCCAAGAGCCCGCTGAGACAGACGGAAGCGGCCGCAGTCGTCAATGACATGATGGCCAAGGAAACCAGATTGCTGGAAAGACGACGAACCTGTCGTCGGGATGAGGTGAAGCCTTCAATACCAGCAATCAGTACCGCTGGCGCGATTCCATGCCAACCGGCGATAGCCAGCACGAAGGCGTCGATTAGTGTGAAGGTTAAGTTTTCCTGTGACGCTTTCCAGCCGATGGGCAAGTGAAGGGTGAGGGGAAACAGGCCGACAATTATGATTAAGGGAATCGCAGGCAGTAGAAATAACAGGTCTCGCCAGGCGTGTCCGGTAAACGTCGTGCCCCCCGCAATGAGCCACAATAAGAGACCCAGCGCCGTAACCGTCGCCTGGTAAGCTCGGCGCTTTCCATTCTCTTTTCTTTCCGTGCTGTTTTGCATCTTAATTAAAGGTGCCTGGGGAACGCGGCGTTCCCCAGGCGCCTTGGTTCCGATTAACGATGAGGGTAGAGCGGACTTTCGCTGGACAGACGTTGAACGTTGGTTAGCGCCGCCTGTTCACCCTGAATCATGACCTTTTCCGCATTCAAGTTTGTCGAGGAAGGATCGATGACGTTCGAGGCCCACGTGGCCTGATTATCAAAGCTACAGCCTTTCAAACTGCCGTTCGATAGCATTCCGTCCGCCGCCGCAAACTCGCTGCCAATAACGCCGCTGCCGATAATGACGCCGCTGCCGATAATGACGCCGCTGCCGATAATGACACCGCTGCCGATAATGACACCGCTGCCGATAATGACACCGCTGCCGATAATGACGCCGCTGTCGACCACGTAGCCGTTGTAAAGCACGTAAGTTCCGTAAGCTTGGGTGGGGCAGGGGTCGATGTTGTTGTGATCCATCGTCACTGCGCCGTTTAGCGCCAAGGCTCTGCCGCATCTTATGTTGGTGCCGGTAGTAACAGTAATGCTCGCGAGAGCAAGGATGTTTCCTGCGAATGCGGTGCCTGTACCGAGAGTCGCGGAGCTGCCCACCTGCCAAAATGTGTTGTTACCCTGACCGCCATTGATAAAGACGACAGACGAGTTGCTGGCGGTCGTGAGTGTGCTGCCCATCTGGAAAACGAAGAGGGCATTGGGGTCACCCTGGGCGTCGAGAGTAAGTGTCCCCGTCAGTTGGGCCGACGAACTAAAAGAATAAACCCCTGGCGTGAGCGTGAGTCCACCGAGATTCACACCCGTAAGGTTCTGAGTGGGCGCCAAGCCCGCCGCCACATTGTATGCGGTTACGAGACTCGCCTGAGCCTGGGCCGCGACCGCATCGCCTCCGTGTATGGTTCCAGTAAAGGTTCCGGGAGGAAAGCCGGTGATCGCAGTACCTGGACTGACTCCCAGATTTCCCGTGATGACGGTCGGACCGGTGTTGGTCACCGTCGAGCCAGCCAGGACCCCAAAGCTGGCCGCGTTTCCCAGAGTGATCGGCCCGGCATAACTTCCGCTTGCCGGGATGTAACCGTCAACGGCCACAAACCCATCGTCGAGTATCCGGCCATCCGCTAACTGGTAGCCGTTCGTGAGCATCAACCGATCTGTAAATGCTAAGCCATCGACCCAGATGAGGCCGTTATTCAGCGGCATGTTCTCCCCGGCTATTGGCGCAGTAACACCAAGGTTCGAGTAGGTTACATTGCTGGTAGTAATAAGATTGTCACCTGGTTGAGCAAGATCAGCATCCTGGCGGATTGCTGTCGCCACTGTCACTGCGGCGCTGACGTTGAGCGCCCCGGCGCCTTCGGTGATGATGCGTTCGAACGTCAACATCTGGCCGTTCTTGATCATGCTCTCGTAGACAGGAAGCCGTTGCGCCGTGCGCATCAGCACCGCTTTAACATAAACGGGCTTGAGCGACGGGTTCGCGGCGAGCATTAGTGCGACTGTGCCTGAGACTGCCGGTGCTGCGAATGAAGTACCGCTCAGTAATTGATAGGAACCCGTAGCCACTGGCTCGGTGCTGGTGTTGCCGATCAAACTTCCGATGAGTCCACCCCCGCCGCTCGCTGACGCTGACGGGGCGGATGTTTCTGCTGCGCCGATCCGGTTCCCCGGCGCCACCAGGTCCGGTTTGACAAGACCATCCACCAGCGTCGGGCCGCGTGACGAATAGCTGGTGACGGCGTCATCCGAACGTACGTCGGTCTGCTGCGTGTTAGTCGCGCCGACTGTGATCACCTTCGGCGAGTTCGCGGGAGAGAGTATGCCGCCGTAAATCGTGTTGCCAACCCCATCTTTGCCAAAGTTGCCCGCGGCCACAACGACAACGATGCCGGCGTCGACTGCGGTTGCCACTGCCTGGCACAGCGGATCAGTCTTGTAACTCTGGCTGATCTCCGTGCCGAGAGAGAGATTCATCACCCGGATGTTGTAAGTACTTTTGTTTTGGATTGCCCAGTTGATGCCGGCGATAACACCGGAGACAGTGCCTATGCCTTGCGAGTTGAGCACGCGCACGTCAATCAGATTCGCGCCGGTTGCGACGCCGCCATAAGTCGGTGAGCCCGGGTGTTGGGCAGAGTAGTCTTCGCTCGATTGCCCGGTGCCTGCCGCGATTCCCGCGGTGTGTGTGCCATGTCCGTAAGCATCATTGGTGCTGCCTTCGCCGGTGAAATCGATATGCTTCGTGATGCGGTCGTAAGTGGCCAGTGTGCCGCTGCTTTGCTGCCATTGATAGCCAACAAACTCCGCGGCATTCGACGGCGAGATGCCGCTGTCGAGGATGGCGATGCCGACCCCGTTGCCTGCTCCACCATCGGCAACACCACTACCCAGTCGCCCGTTGCTGTCTTGAGGTAAAAGTTTGCTTGCGCCGGTCGTTACTTCGAGGTGACTGGTGTTATCGGTCGATGCCAGCGAACGCACTTCCTGATCGACGGAAACCCAGGATACTTCATTGCGAGCGGCCAGACTTTCCAGCGCTTCAACCGGCACATCCGCGACGATGACATTGAGCGCGTCTAACTGTTTGCTGATGTTTGCGCCTGCGCTCTGGAGAACAGCGCGAGCCTGGGCGGCTGATTTGTTGTCTGCCACATTGAAAATGACGCGAGTGCGCTCCCCGCTACCACGTCGCGACTGGCGCACTCGCGCCAGTAGACCTTCTGTCATCTTCCTTCCGCGGTTGCCATGCCCGTTCGACTTTGCCCGAGTGACTGGTGAGAGCTGGCCCACCACGGGCAAGCACAAAGCGAGAACCAAAATGATGACGATGGATGACTTATGAATCACTACACACCCCTTGATGGTGAATACATTCCAGCACCACGGAGGTGTCGATGTAGTGGGAAACGATGACAAGGCCCGTGCCGCGCTCTGTTAGCAGGGGATGTTTGGACGATAAGCCTTTGATTACTTGAAAGTGTGCAGTTGGTTTTTAAGCGATGAGCCGAAACGGAGCTACCCCGGTCAATCTCGTCAATCTCTTTGACCGGGACGTGTCAGCGAGAACGGTCACATCGATGCACGGAAGCATTTTGTAGCGAAGCTTGTTCAGATGGTCGTATCAGATAGGTGGTTTCTTCGCCATGTCCTTCACGGCCAGCTCAGCTAAACGATCGATCGTCCCTTTGGGGAATAACCAAACGTAACCGTCAGTGTGAAGCTGCGGCCCGCTGGCAGCCGCAGATGAGGCTTGCCGAAATCACTCCAATAATTTAGGTCCTTGAATGGAGCGTTTTGGAGCAACCGAAGAACCGCGAGTGACGGCTAAGTTATTGAAAGGATTGGTAGGCGCGTGGGGATTTGAACCCCAGACCCCTACCGTGTCAATCCGCGAACCGACGCCGCGTATAACGCGTAATCGTTTCTTACGGCGCAAAATCTAACTTGAGCGGCTAGAGAAGTCAATCCTACGCTGCTAAAGCTGCATAAATGGCAGGCGCATTCCGGCAAAATTCCGGCAAATCGAGCTCTTGGGCCATTGCCTCGGATCGTCACATCTGTGTCTTCTAAGCCGGAAATCTTAACGGCCTAGAATGAGAATCGCAATTGCAGTTCGAGCCTTCGATTGTTCGCGCTCTCTGAAAAGCCCAAGCCACCACCTCCACCAAAACCACCGCCACCTCCTGACGGCTGGTTCGCGTGGCCGAAAAGCGGTGATGTGATGTTGCCGATGATTGGGCCGGGGTTGGTGTGATTCAGAAGGTTGTTAACCGACATCGCGATGCTCAGGTTGTAACGGCGGCTTACTCGCGACGCGGACGAAGGGCCTTGTGGTGCTCCTGGGCTGAAAACGCCGGGCGTGCCGCGACGGTCTCCTCCTCCGCCGCTTCCGGGGCCGCTCGGGGGTGGTCCGGCAGATCCTGACCCTTCGGGTCCGAATTCGATCGTCTTGGTCACGCGCAGATTCATTGTGATTGAGCCCGGCCCACGCCCAAAGTTTCGTGACAGCGTTCTCTCATTCGGCGTCGGATTAGGATCGAGCAATCCATATGTCGTTTGAATCAGACCAGGCCTTGTTAGGTCGGTCGGAATTCCCGGCCGGCCATTGAACAACGTAGTGCCATAAAGATCGCGACCGACGGTGATATCGAACGGCGGACCAGACTGCGCCACCACAAACGGATTGAGACGTACATTCCACTTTGTGTTGATCGAGCCGGTCAAGGTAAAGCGATGACGCACATCAGTAGATGCCGGACCGTATTCACCAGTAAAGTCGTTCGGCTTCGCCGGAAAGGTGCCCAGTCCATCCGTGTTGCTCTTTGCGCGGTTAAGAACGTATGAGACAGACAGCGAAACGTCCTTGTTGAGCCGCGAGTTGACGTAGGTGATTAGTTGGTTTTGGTTGTATAGACCGGATGATTCCATCAGGAAAACGGGGCCGGGCCTCACCTCAGAGCGCAGCATGTGCAGGCCGTGCGCGTTTGCGAACGTGATCGCAATCGTAGTGTTGAATGGCAACTGGCGTTCGAGGCTCACGGCAGACTGAATGATGTATGGCGCGCGCAGCGTGGTACTGATCTGCTGGATGGTCTGGGTCGTTTGAAAGCCGGTCAGAGAAAAGATTGAAGGAATCGTGGGAAAGAAGTCCGGATTTGCGACTACGTACTGCTGTTGAACGATTCCGTTGTAGCGGAGAGCAGTCAGCGTGTTTGAGAGACTGAACCGATCGTAGAAAACTCCGAATCCCGCGCGCACCACGGTCTTCGAGCGCGAGTTCTGCTTTGTCGGTCCAGGCGCCCATGCCACCGTGAGGCGCGGCGAAAAATCGCGCCAGTCATGAATGTTGTTTTGCGTTTCGTAGCGAAGCCCGAGACTCAGGGTCAAGTTGGGCCGCACGCGCCAGTCGTCACCCACGAACAAGCCTACATCGAACTGACTCGATGAGATCTCCGGATTCCCAGCGTTAATGCTGAACTGCGTTGCTCCGCCTCCCAACCTACGGATGTCCGCAGGCGAGCAACTGCTTTGCTGCATCAAGAGAGTCCAGCGATATCGCTCAATTGAGGTAATCGGCGTCAGCACCGGTTGGCCGGCGCAGTTGGGAAGGCCGTTGGCATTCAAAGCTGGTGCTCGGTCACCTCCCCCGAAGCTAAACGTGCCGCCGAAATTCTGCGGCGAAACGTTGTGGTCGTTCTCTCTTCGCAACCGAATGCCAAACTTCCACGAATGCGTGCCACTGATTATGGACGTGTAGTTCTGCAGCTCGTAGCTCGTCCGCGCGTCGAAGGAATGGCCGACCTGCGCGCCGCCGCCGTTGAACGATCCGAGAACTTGGAGTGCCGGGCTTAGGTCGTTGGCTACAGTCGGGCCGTAGGTGCGAAAGAATTGGAAGCGGGTTTCGTTGATAGCGTTCTTTCCCAGTACCGCCGTCTCCGTGACTTGTAACGTGTGGTTCTTGTTCTCAGGATGAGTTCCACGAGAGACCAGATTGAAGCCGCCGATGCCAGCGCCACGGATGTCAGCGCGAGTAAAACCATAGCGAACCGTGAGCGTGTTCTCCGCGTTTAGCTGGTAGTCGATGCGCGGGTTGATTCCGAACCGGCGCTGCCGCGTCCGAAACACGTCCGTGAACGGGTTGATGATCGCGAATGTCTGTGGATCTAGTGTTATCGCATTGATGATCGCCCCGTTGTCGACCTCATCTCGTCGAACATCCAGAAAGAATGATGCCCGTTTATTAAGCGCACCACTCATACTGCCGCCATACTCTTTCAGCAGGAGTGGCGCCTTCTGCCGCGCGTAGGGATTGCGCGTGTTCCAGAATTGGTCGGCAAAGTTAAAATAGACTGAACCCTTAAACTTATCCGTTCCTGGCTTGGTGAAGATCTCGATACGGCCAAAGCCGAGCTTGTCGTATTCCGGAGTGAAGGGATTCTGATTGATACGGATCTCGCGAATGGATTCCTTCGACGGAAGCTGCCCACCGCTAAAACCATCGATGAAGATTTGCCCACCGCTCGGTCCTGCCGACGGTCCAGCGAGAGCTAACAGCGCCGCCTGGAGATCTTCGGGACTATCGGGCAGAGCATCCAGGTCATCACCGCGCAACACCTGAGCGCTAGCGTTGCTATTTGCGTCCGTACTGACGCTGGGTGTGCCATTCTCCTCGACAGTTACTTTCTCCGGCGCTAACACAACCTTCAGTTGCAGGTCCAGCGTTTGAACGCCGCCTTTCAAACTGATCTTCACTGGCTCAGCAAGTTCGAGGTTCGGCGCGGATGCCTGTACTTCATAATCACTCGGCGGTAATCCCGTGAAAGAATACGATCCGGTCTTGTCGCTGGTTGTAGTCTTCAACAGTCCGGACGGTCCGTTGACTGTGACTTTCGCACCGGCAACGGCCGCGCCGTTTTGATCAGTGACCAGGCCCCGCAGTGAACCCGTCTGGGCCAACGCGGAAGACGACGCGAACAGAACAAGCAAGAGCCAGTAGACGGGCTTCATATCGAACGTCCAAAATCACGGCAAAGACTCGGCGATATTGTAGGAAGTCTCGCAATTAGAGACGACTATCTACTTTTTTAGGTTACGAATACTTCACTCAGTGCTTCGCCAAGTTAGTCTTATCAAGCGCGGCGCGAAGTCCTCGCGCCAGCTTCATCGCATCGTCGTTCGCCCAGAAGTGCATGTAGAAGAGGCGCGGCACGTCATTCAATGCATGACTATGCAGAGCTACTGCTTGAACGCCGTTGTCCCGCAGAATCTTCATAACCGGTCCAACCTCTTCCCCTGTCAACGCATAATCCCCAGCAATGGCGGCTTTCCCATTGCCGGTTGGCTGGAAGTTGATCGAGATGCCCATTCCCATCGAGGGCGGCGTATCCATCCCCTCTTCCGTGAGCTTCTCTGCGCGCGCCACGTTGACATGCAGCACTCCGCCACTCACTTTGCCGGGCTGGCCAAGGATATTCTCCACTGCGGCCACGTCAAATCCGATATCTTCGCTCTCCTTCGCACCGCCGCCCTGAGGGATAGGCGACTTTGTGAGCGCAATCGCTTGCTTGATCGTCCGCGCCATCTTCACCGAATCGCCGTGTCCACCCATGTGGATGTAGAGGATTCTTGGTGACTCCCCGATCAGATGGTTGTGGAGAGCCGTTACCTCCACGCCTCCGTCCTCGAGGGCCTTCATCACCGGAGCGACCTCCTCTTCGGTGAGAACGAGATCGCCCATCACCATCGCGTCGTTCTGGCCGACGTAGCGGAATGCCGCCCAGGCGCCCAGGGCGAGAGCCGGCTTGATTTCAATAGTGCCGACAGTGACATGAAGGTCCTTGCGCGGCATATTGAATCGAATCACGCCTTCGGGCAAGACGTCTCCGGGAAATCCGAATACGTCCACGACTGACTTCCAATCTGTTGCCGCCGGTTGTTGGTTAGTCGATTGTCCGGACTGGTTTTGCGGCGCAGAGCAAGCCACCAATACGAACAAAGCCGCTACTGCAAGCGCCACGACGCTTAGCAGAACTATTCTCGTCTTACGCGCAAGCAATAAATGGATTAATGTTGTGCGCGCCCTATTTCTATCTGTCTTCATTTTTGACTCCTTCTTTTCTGTTCGGATGTTTCTTCCGTCGTTGTTACCTGGGGGTGTCTTCCTTAATGCTCGCGTAGAGCGCGTCGTAAACGAATGCGGCGCGCTCTGCGGTCTCATGATCGTCGTTCGTCACGAGCGGAAATCCGCGGCTGATCAACTGCAAGCCGCGCGCTGCTTGGTGGTCATCCAACTGACCTTTGATATCCGCCGCCTGCACGATGCGAGCCATTTCCAATAAGACTGGATCATGGGCCAGCCGTTCGCGTACCAGCGCGGCAAACGAGCAAAGGCCCTGCGCATCTTTGTGAGGGTAAGTTGCGCCGGGAGCATCGAAGCCTGTCGCGCCGGTTTCCGCCTGCGTAGATGCAACGTGGTCCCCTGGCACAAAGGTGAACTCAGCTTCGGGATCGAGAAAGCGCCGGATGAGCCAGCAAGTTGCCGTGCGGTTGACTCGAATTTGCTCGCGTGTGATCCACTTCATTCGACGCCCGTTTCCCCCGGTGTTCAATCTCGACTGCCTTACATCAAAGCTCGCACCATCACATACATTATTCCCGCAGCCATCGCACCAAGAGCCACGAAAGCAACGTCGATCTTCAAGAATACGATGAGGAGAAAAGCTATTATCGCAATCGCGACGCTTACCCAACCGACGAGTGCTGTCGGAATCAAGTCAATCGAAACCACGACGATTACGCCAACCACCGCAGCGCTGACACCGGCGAGAAATGCCTGGAGCCAACGGTTATCCCGAACTAACTCAACATACCGCGCGCCGCCAAGCACAAATACAAACGAAGGCAGAAAAACAAAGAACGTCGCGATCAAAGCGCCTCGTATTCCGCCAGCGAGAAAACCGGCAAAGGTCGTGAACAGCATGAACGGTCCGGGTGTCGCCACGCTTAACGCGACGCCGTCCAACAGTTGACCGTCCGAGAGCCAGTGATAGTGAGCAACCGCGCCACGTTGTACGAAGACCAGTGAGGCGTACGCGCCACCGAAACTGAACAATCCAGTCTCGAGAAATAGCCAGGCCATCTGAAACCAACGTGAGCCCACGAATGGGAAAATCGAGCCCAGCCCGCCGATCATTATTGGCAGCGTTGCGGGTGTGCGTCGCAAGCGCGGCCAACCTTCAACGATTAGTAGATTCAAGAGACCGGCGAGCAGCAGGATTAACAAAAAGTTGATTCCCGCAAAGCGCATTCCTACAAACGCACCGACAAGCAGCACGGCAAGCAACCAGTTGCGGATTGATGCGCGGCCAAGCTTGATAATCCCTCCGGCGATGATGCCCAGCACTGCGGGCTTTAGCACAAAAAGGAAGTTATTAACCTGAGGCAGGCTACCGAAAGTTACGTACAGCCAGCTCAAAACGATCATTACAACTGCGCCGGGAATGATGAACGTTAATCCTGCAAGGACTCCTCCCAAGAGCATACGTTTTAAGTAGCCGACGTAGATCGCCAACTGGAGTGCTTCGGGACCCGGCAGCATGTGGCAGAAAGCCATGATCTTCACGAAGCGATCCTTTGTCAGCCACTGGCGCCGCTCGACCATGTGGTTGTACATCATCGTGATCTGCGCGACTGGCCCGCCAACATTTACAAACCCAAGAAAAAGAAAGTATAGGAACACTTCGCGCCACGAGGGCATTTGATCACCATTGTTTGTTATCGCTTCCTTAGTTCTCTTCTTGCCCACCAAATCACCTTTCAGAAATCGCTAGGAGCTCACTTTCCTCTGGACCGCTTGGCCCGGTTCGACTCTGTGACGCTTTTGTGCTGATGCCTTGCTGAGCAGCGCACGCGGACAACTCTGACGGCGACTATATCATTGACGAGCAGTCAGGACTTGGGTATAGTACCCCTCCCTCGTAAGACTTCGGGTTGGTCCTCAGAGCCTGCTATCGCTGCACGCTTCTGTGCCAGCTCCCATGAATTGGCATCGTCAAAACTAAAGAGGCATCCTTGCTCCAGCTTAACAAACGAAAGTTCCCCTTCGCCGTCAGGGGTTGTAGACGACTCGGTCGAGAGTCCGGAAGTGTGTTCTCGTCGCCGCAAAACTGTTTGCACGGACTGCGGATATAAGTTGATCGGCACACGACTGGGAAAGCCGGCACCATTCAGGAGCTTCGATTTAGAAAGGAAGAACAGCCATGGCTCAGCGAAGCGAATTAGATTTGTTTGTCGCCCTCTCTAAAGTTCTGACCGGCGAGAAGAGGCTAGACAAAACCCTAGCCAACCAGTATCTGCAACGACTCAAGGCGCAAAGCCCAACCTCCATGCAGAAGATCCTGGATGAATTCAGCAAGATTGCTGACGATCCATTTCTTACATTCGAAGTAAAGCGGCGGATCGTCGAGACGAAGGAAGCAGGCAAGGAAGATTTGCCGTTGATGGCTCAACAAATCATCCGAATCTGGTACACGTCCGAATTCTTTCCTCTGGGGCCGGATGGAAAACTGGTTCTGGGTCCGGATGGAAAACCAGTCCCCTCCGGCGGCACGCAGAAGCAGTATTACAGTGGCTTGGTGTGGCGGGTGATTCAAGCGCACGCACCGACGAATTCCACGCAAAAGTACGGTTACTGGACTAAGCGACCATAATTCTCGTGGCTCTCACGAAAGGAGAATCAAAACGATGGCTAACGAATACGACGTGATAGTGATCGGGGGTGGTGTGGCAGGAGCGTTGGTCGCCTGGAAGCTTGCTGAAGCCAAGCGAAACGTACTGATACTTGATGCAGGCGAGAAGCGCTTGGACAAGACTGACCGAGCCGCGTTCGTCAAACTCTTCGCCGAAGCTGTCAATACGAAAAAGAGTCCATCGCAACCATACGTGGATACCGATAACAGTAAGTTCGCGCACAGCCCTGACGTCCAGGATTTCAACCCGGCTGATGCCGCTAATAAACTTTATTACCGCCAACTTGGTCCCAACATGTTCAAGAGCCAGTATCAGCGTTTGTTTGGCGGCAGCACCTGGGCCTGGCGTGGAAACACTCCGCGTTACATTCCCAGCGATTTCAAGCTGAAAAAACTCTTCGGTGTCGGCGTGGATTGGCCGATCACCTATGACGATCTCGAATCCTGGTACTGCGACGCGGAAGATGCACTGGGCGTGGCCGCCGATCACAAGGAGTGGGACGGCATCTTCGGCGCGTATCGTTCGCGAAAGTTTCCGATGTCAAAGATTGCCCAGGCCTACGGCGACCAGCAGCTAAAGAAAAGGCTCGATGGAGTGAAGATTGACGGCGTAAAGGTCAGGATTTTCGCGCTCCCACAGGCTCGCAATTCGCGGAAATACGACGGCAGGCCGGCTTGCGAGGGCAATTCCAATTGCGTTCCGCTTTGCCCGATTCAAGCCAAGTACGATGCTACAGTTCACGTGAAGAAAGCGCTCAAGCTAGGCGCCACTATGGTTGAGCAAGCTGTTGTCACTGACTTGAAACTCGACGCTTCAGGCAATATTAGCGAGGTCGTTTACAAGACCTGGCCCGATGGGCAGACGACTTCTGCTAGGGGAAAAATCATCGTGCTGGCTGCGCACGGAATCGAAGCTCCAAAGGTCCTTCTTAATTCGAACGGAGGGAGTGGAATCGCGAATTCCAGCGATCAAGTCGGACGCAATTTGATGGATCATCCGGGCGGCGAAGGCGCGGCGATCATGCCGTTCCAGGTTTTCCCGTTTCGCGGACCGCAGTCCACGTCGTGCATAGAATCGTTCCGGGATCACAAATTCCGAGATCAGTTTTGCGCATTTCGCTTGACGATTGGAAACGATGGTTGGGGACGCACCAAGCATCCATACGATACGTTGAAGGACTTGACCGATCGGAAACTTTTTGGCGAGGAGCTGCAGAAGGAGCTGAATCACACCGTTACGCGTCAATTGCGAGTTGCTTATTCGACCGAACAATTGCCGGACCCGGGCAGCCGTGTGACTTTGGCCAATGAGACTGATGATTTCGGAATTCGCAAGCCCCAGATCGCCTACAAGGTTGATGATTACACCCGCAAGGGAATGGAGTATGTCCAGAAGATCATCAAGCTGATGTTCACGAAGATCGGGGCTAACGAAGATGAGTGGGAGTTCAGCGACTTGAAAACCGGCACATATTCAGGCTCGGGCCACATCATGGGCACTTGCCGCATGGGCAGCGACCCGGCGTCGTCAGTGGTGGATGCCGAATGCCGTTCGCATGACCATAAGAATCTATTCGTCGCCGGCTCTGCCGTCTTTCCGACCTCAAGCTGCGTTAACCCGACGATCACGGTCGCGGCGCTAGCCTTGCGTACTGCCGCGAGCATTCAGAAGCAACTGGCGCCTTAGAAAAATGCAATGCCCGATCGGCTTCCCGTTGGTTTGTAGTTCGCTTTAGCCTACAGGAGAAAGAAGATGACAGGATTACTAAAAGTTACAGGCACGCTTGATCTAACTCAATTCTGGCCTGATGGGGAATCTGACGCAGATACCGCCAAGGTCAAAGTCGGCCAGAACGCGTTTAGGTTTCAGGCGCACCCAGGCGCGCCCTTCAAGCTTACACAGGTCTTTGACAAAGCGAGTGTAAGAGGAAAGACAGGAACAAAAACCGCAATTGATAAGAAGCAACGAATCACCATACGTTTTCAGGGCATCGACGCTACGGAGTTGCACTATCAAGCCGCGCCGCTCAGCAAGAAGCTAAAGGACAAAATGACGCAGGCCCAACTTGATAAATTGAAGAAGCTGAACAAGAGATATCGCCAACTCTTTGGCGAAACCTCGACAGTCAAGCTGCATCAGTTTCTGGCGACAACAGGCAAGACCATAGTCCCTTGCACTGTGACGACTGCCGTAGACTCACCTAACGAAGTCTTTGACACGTTCGGACGCTTTATCGGAGACATTTTGGTGAAGATCAAAGGGAAGGAAGTAAATCTCAACCACTGGCTAGTCGAGCAGGGATGGGCCTTCCCTACTTTTTATGCCTCGATGTCTAATGACGAGATTCAGACATTGCTGACCGCCGCGGCAAAAGGGAGGAAAAAGAATGATACTCCCGAGAAAAATCTGCAAAAAGTGGTCGGACAATTCGATAAGACTCTCATCTTCCCCGGCAAAGGCGCGTCCTTTGATGCGGCTAAAGACAAAGGGTCAGTCTTGATGCCGAAGTTGTTTCGCCGACTTTGCACCTTCACAGTTCATAAGGCCGTGGGCGTTGTGACGGGCAACTTTCACAACTTTATCAAGGACAGTAAACCTGCCGACGATTGCTTTCTCACAAATGATTTTCTCAACCAAGGGGCGACTGCGGCGCCGGTGCACTTGTTGAGCGAGTTTGTTGGGAGCGATGGCAAGATCAGCAAGGAACCGCAGGAACTGGTCTTCAGAGAGAATGCCTCAACTCTGATCGGCGCTAATGGAAAACCGATGACTAGCTTTTGAGATAGTATCCGCTTGACGGTCGGCTTTCTCGTGCAATGAACTGCCTTCGGTCTCGCGGGTGAATAGATAATAACTAGAAGACACGCGAAGCTGCGATTATACTGGCTGGCGGATGAATTCTGGAGGTTAGGTTTCCATCTCGTTCCTTTCGCCCTCTCTAATACGATCAAAAGACTCGAAGAAATCGTCGTTTTGTGACCATTTCAACAGCGTCTCGCGAATCTCAAGCTCTGGGAAGTCAAGCTGCGTGTCGGTCGCTACCTTTTCGACGACAGGTTGAGTCAGGAGTTTCTTCAATCCCTCCTTCCCGTGTTTCCAAAGCAGCTTCGCCGCTGCTTCACCGATCTTCATTGTTAATGGACCCATCGCCTGTAGTCACTCTTGCAACCCATTAAAATAGCAAGTCTTCTTGTCTAGGGTAAACGGAACTGTTGGTTTTAACATTTTGTGAGCCTCACACCGCATCGAGGTTTCTTCGCGACTACACCACAGAAATAATGACGGCGCTCCACTCGTAAGCTAGCGACAAAACGCGGTCCAACAACACCCTACTTGTCCAGCCCGATAGAAAAAGACATTAGAAAAACCCCTTCTGCGAAGCTGTGGCTGCGCGCGGGCACGCGCACTCCGTCAATAAGAGTATCTTGATAATCATGGATTCTTGTGCGCTGCGCGCCCGGAGCTGAATTGAAGTAGGCTCCGGGATCGCTCTACGATTAAGATAGTAGCCCACTTCTCTGGATTCAGAATTGATGCGCACAACCCTCGCCAGTTACCTCGAAGATTTTCTGTCACGCGGCAATGAGACTGCGTTCGTTCACAGGCACGGACTAAGAGTCAAGCGCTGGTCGTACAGTCAGATTGCAAGGACCGCACTGCGGTTTGCGAGGGAACTGGAAGCGCGAAGGATCGCAAAAGACGATCGCGTTTTGCTCTGGGCCAGGAACAGTCCCGAGTGGGTCTCAGCCTTCTTTGGATGTCTGCTTCACGGGGTCATCGTCGTGCCGCTTGATCTTCAGAGTGAGCTTGGATTCGTTAAACGAGTTCAAGAGCAGGTTGGGGCAAAGCTGGCGCTCTGCGACACGACGACTTCCAGATTAGTCGAACAAACACTGCCGGCGATCGAGCTTGGCGAACTGACCTCGCAGATCGCGCATCATTCATCAAAACCCTACTCCATAACAGACATCGGTTACGACGATACCGTAGAGATCGTCTTTACATCCGGAACGACGGCTGAGCCTAAAGGCGTTCGTATTACTCACCGCAATCTCATGGCGAATCTGACGCCGCTCGAGCGGGAGATTAAGCTGTATCTGAAATGGGAGCGCCTGTTTCATCCGATCCGTTTTCTCAATCTACTGCCGCTGAGCCATGTCTTCGGACAATTCATGGGCATCTTCGTGCCGCAATTGCTCGGTGGCGAGGTTTTCTTTCAAGAGTCTCTGAGCCCATCACAGATCGTGGAAACGGTCAAACGCGAGCGAATCTCCGTCGTCATCACCGTGCCGCGCATTCTCGATGCGCTGCGAGAAGAGATCGAGAGCGACTACGAAGCACGTGGGAAAATGGACGGATTTCGCAGCGCGATTGCCTCGTCTGACGGTCGACATTTTCTGCGGCGCTGGTGGACGTTTCGCGCGATTCATAACACGTTCGGTTGGAAGTTTTGGGCCTTCGTCTCAGGCGGCGCGACGCTCAATCCTGATACCGAGGAGTTCTGGCAGCGGCTCGGATTCGCCGTGATTCAGGGCTACGGCATGACTGAGACGGCGTCGCTGATCAGCGTTAACCACCCGTTCAAGCAGGGGCGCGGCTCCATCGGCAAAGTACTGCCGGGTCAGGAAGTGAAACTGGCCGAAAACGGAGAGATTCTGGTGCGCGGGGAGAATGTTTCGCCTGGATACTGGAAAGAAGAGGGGCAATCAAGAGCAGCAGAGAACGGCTGGTTTCGCACCGGCGATGTGGGTGAGATCGACGAGGAAGGCAACCTCTATTTCAAAGGCCGAAAAAGAGAGGTCATTGTGACCTCAGCCGGCGTGAACATTTACCCGGCAGACATTGAGCTCGTGCTGAGTCGCCAACCTGAGATAAAAGCCGGCGTGGTCATCGAAATCGAAGGCCCCCATGGGCCGGAACCGCTGGCGGTGCTGATACTCCGCGAGGATCACGCAAACGTAGAAGCTGCGGTCAGCCGGGTGAATGAATTACTGGCGCCACACCAGCAAATCCGTCGCTGGTTTATTTGGCCCGGTGAAGATTTTCCGCGTACCGCAACGCAAAAGATCCGAAAGCAGGTTGTCGGAGAAGTCGTGAGAGCTGAGTTAGCGCGAGCGGCTCAGATCTCCGACCCTGCCGTTGCTTCTGCAGTCGGCCACTCGAACGACCTCGTTGAGATCATCGCGCGCATCAGCAAGGACGTACCAGCAACACTTGATCCATCTGCAAAGCTCGGAGCGGATCTAAAGCTTGATTCGCTCGGCCGCGTCGAGTTGTTGAGTGCACTCGAGGATCGCTATCAATTAGAGATCGATGAAGCGGCTTTCACAGATGCAACCACGCTAGCCGAAGTTGAAAAGATAATTCGCGAAGGCAGGCACGAAGAAGCAGCGCAGTATCCCTATCCAAAATGGCAACAGCGTTGGCCGTTGAGCTGGCTGCGAATTGCGCTGCTTTACCTGATCGTCCTGCCGGCCACGCGCGTCATGGGTTGTCCCACAATCAGGGGCAAGGAACATTTGCGCAACGCCCGGGGACCGTTAGTGTTCATCTGCAACCACGTCACGATGGCGGATCACGCGTTGGTTCTGTTGGCACTTCCGGGAAGATTCCGAACCAGAATGGCGATCGCCATGGACGGAGAGCAACTGCGAGAATGGCTTCATCCACAACCTGGAACGGGCCTGTTAACTCGCCTGCTCTCTCTGCTCAAGTATGTGTCCGTCGTTTTCTTCTTCAATGTCTTTTCGATACCGCAAAAGAGCGGCTTTCGGCGGAGCTTTATGTTTGCTGGTGAAATGATGGACCACGGATTTAGTCTTCTGGTGTTTCCCGAAGGGCAACGCACAAAGCATGGAGCCCTGAATCCTTTCATGCCTGGCACGGGTTTGTTAATTCAGAAACTAGGGGCGCCTGTGGTGCCGATGCGAATTGACGGCTTGTGGGAACTGAAAAGAGCAAACAGGCATTTTGCCTGGCCGGGTGAGGTCTCTGTGATCATCGGCAAGCCAGTCACTTACTCGCCCCAACAGGACCCGCAAGCAATTGCCGCGGATTTGGCAGAACACGTAAGAGGATTATGATTGCCTTGTTACTTTGATAGAGCAACAGCACTAACTCTTGGACAAATGCAAACGAAGTATTCGACATTACTTCTTCTGTTGCTGCTTTCCGTGGTTGCGTCCGCGGGCGCTCTTGCGCAATCGGGAGACCGCAAGACAGGAGCGACTGCTGTTATTCCGCGGCTCGATGATCTACAAGAGAAGGGTTCTGAAGCTCTTTTCAATCTTGATTATGACATTGCGCGGCAGAGGTTCAAGGAGATGGCCCGGTTATATCCGGACGATCCAACAGCGCCACGGATGCTGGCCACGACGCTCTGGCTGGAGACGTTGAATCAAGCACGCCGGTTGCAGGCGGCCATCTACAGCACGCAGTCGTTCTACGCGGGAACAGAAGACGCACCCGATCCGCGCGTGGTCCAGGACTTTCGCGATCTGACGCGCCAGGCAACGCAACTTGCAAAAGCGAGACTGCAGCGCAATCCTCGCGATGCTCAGACGCTCTATGTGCTCGGAGCGACCGAATCTCTGAAAGCCGCGTTCGCAGCGACCGTGGAGCGACGATTCATAGCTGCCCTGCGTTCCGGCTCAGACGGTATCGACACGCAGCGTGACGTGATAAAGCTGGATCCGAGCTTCCATGATGCTGAGTTAACCATTGGGATGTATGACTACATTGTGGGCACGCTGCCGCTGCCCGTGAGAATGCTGGCAAGCATTGCCGGAGCACATGGCTCGAAGAAGCGCGGGATTCAGACGCTCGAACGGGTCGCGAAGGAGGGACAGTGGACGCGCGCCGATGCCAAGGTCCTGCTCATTGCCATTTACAAAAAGGAGAGGCGTTTCCCGGAGGCATTAGCGCTGTCGAGAGAACTACAGGCGAAGTATCCACGCAACTATCTGTTCAGATTGGAAACTGCGGACAGTCTGGTTTCGCAGGCAGCGATTGAGCGCCAGGCAAGCAAGACTAAGGAGGCGGACGCGATGGAGAGCGAAGCCCTGAGTACTTTCGAGACGATGTTACACGAGCGCTCTACGGCAGGCGCCGCCCCGCGCGCTCTGGACCTGATACACTTTCGCTATGGTGAGGCTCTTCTCCTGATGGGCCAGGCGCAACGCGCCGCCACAGAGTTTCTCGCAGCGACGACCGTGAGGGGGGCAGAAGCTGGCGTGGTCTCAAGGGCCCACCTCCGAGCTGCTCAATCATTTGACCTTGCAGGCAAGCGAAACGAAGCGTTGGCTGAGTATCGCGTGGTGCTTTCGCGTCCGAATATCTACGATTCGTATGACCAGGCACGGCGCGGGCAAAAGGAGCCATATCGAAAGAATTAACGACTCAAGGCTTCAAGGCTGCTGAAACCGCGATAAGAAATACGTAGTTCTAACCGTCGCTCTCGTTGTGGTGCGTCTCACACAGCTAAACGCCCTACATATCTATAGCTCTCACGACTGTTAATTGCCTTCCGTGCGCCCACGCGCACGCTATCTCAAAGAGGTTGAGCTTCAAACGTACGTTGGTAAACGGATCCTGTGTTGTCCGTTGTCGGGTTCAAACTCAAAGCTGTCTGTCGCTAAACTATTGAGGAGAGTGGTGCCGAAGGGGGGGTTAGGCCTCGCAAAGGCTAAACCTGTCTTCCGCCGTAACTTGCTAGGTCAGTGAGGGTTTCAGCTTTCGCGAAGCAAGTAGGATAACGCGGATATCGAGGATGAAGCGGAACATCGTGGACTTCGTTTGGACCCAAATATTGAGTAGTGGATTTGAATCGTAGACCTCTACCATAGCAAACAAATGGAGTGAAGGATGGGTGGCAGACTCTTGGCCAGCTTTCGTCCTCGCGAAACTCAACCTAAAGATGTTGAGCTCCAATACAAACCATACCCTTGTTTTGGTTACTATCCAGGGCTAATCGCAACCAAGTCTCCGTCCTTCAATTCGGAGGGAGGCATTAGGATCACACGATCGTTGGCAACAATCCCGGAAACTATTTCGACCTGATCGCCTTCTGCAACGTTCACCACTACGTTGTGCGCAGAGCACTTTTCGCCGTCAATGACGAACAGTGTGCTGATAGCGCCGTTGTGCAGGTCCGCTTTGGACGGAAACGCCGCCCGCGGAATCCAAAAGACAGGCGCGCCGGCAGCGCGCGGGAGATGCACATTGACAGCCAATCCTGGCATCAGGCCCGACCCACGGACGATGTCCGCCACATAGCCGAACGTGTGACTGGTTGCGTCCGCGACCGGCTCGATTCGGCGGATGCGCGCGCGAGCAATCGCGTGGTCACTATTCACTGCCGAGAGCTGCACGACGCGGCCGGGAGCGAGCTTATCATTTTCAGTTTGTGGCAGTTGAAATTTCACTTCAAGCGGCGAAAGTTTGGAGACCTCGAAGAGTTTGTCATTTCTGGCGACGTTCGTGCCAAGAGCAACGTAGCGGCGAGTGATGATGCCGCTGATGGGCGCGCGAACCGTGCTCTTGTCAAGTTCCAGCTTCACGGCTTCGACTCGCGCTCGCGCGCTCTCGGTAGCCAAACGCGTCTTCTCGTATTCCTTGACTGCCTGATCGAGTTTGTATTGGGCCCGCTCAACATCGGCCTTGCTGGAAACACCATCCCTGGCAAGTGACAATTCTCTTTCTAATTCGCTGCGATTGAGTTTTACTAACGCCTCGTACTGTTCCTCCTCAACCTGCAAGCGGCTTACCTCGAGCTCGGCCTGGCGCACTTGGCTGCGCTGGTCATCTTCGTTGAATTGCGCGAGCACGTTGCCCTTAATGACTCGGGCGCCCTCCTGCCCGCGCAGGTTCATAATCCGCCCTTCGCGCTGCGCGAGCACAACGGCAGTATCTTCCACTGAAAGCGCGGCAGGGATCAGCAGATCTTCGCCCGAACTGCCGGGAGATGGTTGGGCGTCGAAAACATGAACCACGAAGGTGCGGCCGTTTTTGGCGGGCGCGTGATTGTCTGGAGCCGGTACTCGACTGCTGGCCTGGCAGGCTGCCGAAAGACTTACGCAGAGTAGCAGTATGCCCAGGAAAATGTTGTCTGCCCTATACATCCGATACATCGTTTCTTCAGCCGGCTCGAACCGGTCGGCCTTGTCAATCCGGTTCGTTGTTTTGATCCAATCCAGATGTCTCCAGCAAAGTGCTAATCCGCGCCTTGAGACGTTGCTCGCTTAACCATTCATCGAAGAGCTGTGACTTGATCGTTTCGCGCATCGAATCATCGAGCGCCGCCAGATGAAAAAACTCGAGCTTGATAAGCTCCCATCCATCGTCGGTTTTGATCGGGCCGACGATCCTTCCCGGCTGCGCACCGAACACCGCCGCCTCCATTGCTGCTTCCATTTCCGAACGGTGCATCAGACCGACGTAACCGCCGGCAAGTCGCGTTGCCTCCTCAATCGAATGCTCTCGCGCCATCGTGTGAAAATCAGCGCCGTCTTCGACGATCTGCGCGCGCAGCTCTCTGGCAATGCCTTCCTCCTTCAGAACAATACGCGAGACAGCGGCGGCGTCGAAGGAAAGACGCTGTTCGGTGAAACGTTGCTCGACGCGCCCGGCGGTAAGCATCTTGCGCAGCTTGTTCCTGATGATTTGGCCTTCGAGCAATACCTCCCAATCTTCGAATGAGAGATGATTCGCTGTAAGCCACGCGTCCGTTGCTTTAACATCGTGCAGCTCGCGCTCAGCGCGAAAATCGTCCGCGGCTTGCTGGAGTTCTTCGTCAGAGACTTCAATGCCTCGTTGTTCCGCGGCCTGTCGAATAAGCTCCGCATCAACTGCGTCTTGCACGAAGCGCAACCGGGCATTCAGCTTTGCCAGCCTCAAAACTTCGTAAAGGCTGACCTCTTCCCCGTTGACCTCGAGCGCCAGGCAATTGTTCAGCTCTTCCATGCGGAATCACCCGCGGAATCGGCGGCGCAGCGAACTTACTTTGCGCCTTCGACCTCTCCTTTGAGCTTACGGAACGGTTCAAAGAGTAAACTCAAGATACTCTTCCGCTCAGTAATAATTTCGGCGGTTAGCGTGAGGCCGGGGCGGAGCGGGATGTTTCTGCCCCTCGCGACGATCTCGGTTTGCTTTGGCGCGATGGTCACTTTATAGAACGAACCCGACTCCTTGTCGAACTGCGCGTCGGGCGCGACCTCGATCACCGTCCCCTCGACAATGCCGTAATCCTGAAACGGGAAGGCGTCGAACTTCAGTTTGGCCGGGAGCCCTTTCTCGATAAAGGCAATGTCTTTGTTGGGCACATGCGCTTCGGCAAGCAGACGCGCTCCAGTCGGCGCAATGGTAGCGATGGTCTGCCCAGCTTGCAAAACCGCGCCGGCGCTGCGCACGTCGAGCGTGGTTATGAGACCGCTGACTGGAGCACTGATTGTTGTGTGCTGGAGCGAAAGTTCAGTTGCCACGATCTCGCTTTGCAAGCGACCTATGCGATTCTGTTGCTCGAGTGTATCCGCCACCGGCCGGCTAACCATGAACTGCCGCAGCTCCGCTTGGCTGGTTGCCAACTCTTCGCGCAGTTTGCCGAGGCGCGTTCGCAATTCAGTCGCATCCAATTGAACGAGCGCCTGGCCGCGCTCGACGGCTTCGCCCTCGCGTACCAGCACGCTCTGCACGATCCCGACGCCCGCTGCTTGCACCGGCTTGACGTAACCTTCGGGCACCAGCGTGCCGCGCGATTCGGCGACTATATCAACCATGCTTAGGCTAGCCCAGACTAGTGCCACGAGCACAAAACCTACAATGATATAGAGCAGGCCGCGCGTCGCCCACCACGGCATTTTGGCGATGACATCTGAAACTTCCGGCGAAGTATCTAACTGCGCTGGCGCGTATGTTCGGCCCAACGCCGCGAGGTCAATTGATTCCTGCGGTTCGTTTGATTGCGCGCTTCCCTGCGAACTCATGGTTAAGACACCGGTATCCTTGGAGTTTGATAATAGCTCCCGCCGATTCATCGGCTGACCGTTATATGCCACACCAAGTCCTGGAGCGCGGAAGTGGGCGGACCGATTTCGTATAGTGCGCGCTTATTTCGGTTTCGATGGGGCTTCAGGATCCTTAATGATCAAATAGACGTTAAAAGCACCGCCCCTACGTCTTTCATATTCTTCGCGGTTAACTTCCTCTTCACGTTCGGCAAATCTTTGACTTTAGCGGGTCCCCTCTTTGTCTCTTTCTTGCTTGGCATAACATTCTCCTTTTAGTGGCCAGGGTAGTCTGTTTCTAAAACACCAGGGACGCTTGGGTCAAGACTACGCTGCGTTTCCCTTTTTACCTTCTTCAATTCCTGGTCCGCCGCCGCCTGGCTCTTGATCTAAAGTCGCCTCGGTTCCATTATCGCCCTTCTCTGGTAATGGCGCGCAAGCTATACAGCTTCGATAAGAGAGTGCTAATCCCCTCGGCTGAAACATCGAATTGCATGCCGTTACGACGGGTCACTCCGGTATACCGATCGATGAGTTTTGCCACCCGCAATCGTTGTCCACTGTTCAGCCGTTCAAACAATTCAATGATCTTCGGTGCTGCCGGGAGGGTAAACGCGTGGCCGTTAGCCGAGCACACAATATGATCTTGAGTAGAAGGAATCCAGAGAATCGGCTGCTTCGGGAAGCCACGCACAATGTCGTCGTCCTCCATGACTTCAAAGGGCAATGGCGATGGCACGGGTTCATTGTAAGAGCTGGTCACAAGATTTAACCAGGATACTTGCAGGCCCTGTGCAAAGCCTGGATCACGCTCTGCTCTTCTCAATGCATTTGTCGCCAGCCTGACGCTTTTCGAGATCCTGCCGGCGCTCTTTCTAACATCCCCTGAAGTCCGCGGGAAATCACCATCGTCATCAAGTGAAGAGCCCAGGAGTTCTTCGACCCGGCCGTTCAGGTCACCGAGAATACTGCTGGATAATTGCAAGGGTTTTAGGGCGAGGCTGATAGTAACTGATAGACCGCCGATCGATTCTCCGACGTGCCAGTAACTCGAAGGCCAGTAAAGCAGATCGCCCGCTTTTCCCTCCAGGGAAATAGCATCCTTACGCAGTAGTTCAAAATCAAGATCGCGCCGTTCATCAAACCAATCGCGAAAGTATCCTTCGGGCCAAAGATATATTCTCTTCCGCCCTTCAACGACAAACAAAAAGACGGTGACGGCATCTTTGTGAATCCCGAAAGGCGTTTTTTTGTAATTGCCCAGTAACACTCCCGTCTTTACTGAACAGCGAACGGGAAGCTTCGTGGTAAGTCCGCGCAGAAACTCTCTCGTCCGCAGATAGAATTGCGAATCATATTTCTGGAATCCATTAAGAATCAGCCCGAACCTCTCACCACAGAGCTTCCCGCTTAGCCGCTCAGCATAATCGGCGATTGAGGCATCGCTTGCGTTAGGAATATAACGTTTGAGATTCGAGCCTTCCAAAATGAAGCTACCGTCCCCTTTGTAGAATCGATATTGAACGTAAGAACCGTTGGCAGAGAATTCCTCCGAGGCCTTTTTGAAGGCCTCGAACGTTTCTTCGGCGGTCGTAATCGGTGGAGTAAATGGCTTCTTAATTGCCAGCGGTTTCTTATCCCAGTAGTGTTTGATGAAATGTGACCAGAAGGCGGGAGAAAGGGAGAATGCAGAGTTTGCCTCCCGGAGCGTCTTACGGAGTTTATTTTGTGTCACCGCGAGAGCCGTGGTGCTGAGCGTCTGGTCGATGGCTCTCTTTGGTTTCACAGTCAAACCCTCATTTGGTGGGCTCGCCCTAAGCACACTGCTCCGTTGACGCGGCCTTAACCCACAGTTGCTACTCCAACCTCGTTAAAGCTGATTACCCGGAGATCAGAAACGCCAACGGCGGCACGGGCTTCTTAATAGCCTCAATTTGACCTCCCCTAATCTTCCTCTGCTCTTTACCGGGCAGATCCTTGATGGTGTCTTTGTCGAGAGCCAGCCTACCAACTTTCACTCGCCCTCTTTTAGTTTGCTTTTTACCGGACGCCTTGGTCTTGGCCATTTTCCTCTCCTTCGATTGATCTTATGTATCTGGAAGACCACTTTGTTTTTGGGTCAGGGTTCAGGCGGCAATCCTCCTGGTCCTTGCTCGTATTGCCGTTGAGTGTACTACCTGATCTCATGCTGTCAAATCAAATACGATCAAAGCTCGGGGTTCGGATTCGGGAATGGTAGTCCACAGCCGCATGATCCGATTCCGCGACGCCCGCTAAGCTTCTATTTGATGGCTTGCTCGAGCGTGGCTGCACGGAACTACGACGACGTTTGCTTGCTAACGCGCACGCTTTGGCAGCGTCACCTTGATCAGCCAGCATCCAGCGCCCCTTCTCAACCGCTGTCCGTAAATCTGGCTTCTCCAGTGTTAGATCTGGCCAGAGCCACCGCTGATCCTTGTGCAGGCTTAAGCCGATTAGCGGCACAGCAAGCTCCGCTGCTCGGAGAGGCAAAGATGGCTCAAGGCCACCCAGATCGAGCGCGAGCGTGCTGGTGGCGAGAAACCCGGGAAACTCGGGGCTGTTTGCGGGAACCGTGGTGCACCGGAAGGCTCGCCTGGATCTCGAACCGAACTTGAGCTCCACGGCTGACCAGGCGCTGAGACCGGGAAAGATCCTGGTTAACTCCTGAAATGTCGCGAGGTCTGATCTGCTTGCCAGATAGACGCGACCCGTAACGCGGACCTGCGCTAGAAGGGGATCGACAGGCGGCAGAGTCACGGGTATCGTAAACGGGCTGCCAAAATTTGAGACATCGCGCACGATGTCTGCAGTCAAATACTGCCCCTTCCTTTCCAGTTCTTTGATTCTCCGTTGTAATTCATCTGGCAGTCTTTGTCTTCCATCGTGTCTTTTGTGCGCAGCTCCACACGCAACATATCTTCGAGGCGAACGAATCGAGAAGCGACGCGAGGTAGCTCGGCGACGCGAACGGGAAGCACGCAGCCGCGGAACTTCGCGTTGCAGCAGATCATGCCATTGCGGCACAATCCGCTCCCAACTATAAGATTCCGCAAAACGCCGGGCGGCCTTTGATTTTGATTCCAACAGCGCGCGATCATGGTAAAGCCGCTCTAATCTACGAACCGCGTCATCAATATCGATCAAGGCGCAACGCATATTCGACTGATCCCGGACAAAGTGCCGCACTCGAACGGCCTCGCCGTGGCCCCTGACTAACTCTCGATTGGCCGAGTAAGCGGGCGCCATGGGAACTGCGCCTGCCGCTGCGGCTTGTAGTGTCGGCAGGCCAAAGCCCTCACCATATGAACTGAGAAGATGGACGTCCGCGGCCCGATAGAGCGTAGCCAGTCTTGCGAGCGAGATCCCGCGAGTGATTGACATTCCCCGCGTAAATCTCACCTTTTCGCTAAGTCCTAAAAAATCGACGTCTGCTAGGAGGTCGTAACAATACTCTTTTGATCCTGCCGAAGGGTCATAAGGGTCACAATGAAGATGGAGGCGCACGTCGTCTTTGCCCGCGGCAAAGCGCCGGAAAATTTCCAGCGTCCGAGGCCACAGCTTGCGTTTTTGGTTGCGCGCATCGGACAGAACTACGAACTGGTTATCATAGCCCAGTGCACGTTTGGCGGTGGTTTTATCCTTAGAAGAAGAGCTGAAGAGATTTGTATCTATGCCGTGTGGAATGTACGCAGGCGTCACTCCGTTGGCGCGTGTCACGTCACGGCCGTAGCGGCTCATGGCGATTGGGAGATCGACCTCTTTTAGAAGATTAGTCAGACTCGAAGGCAACAGACCTTGCCCCTTGTCGCTATCAATTGGATAGTATAGGGCCCAAACTACACGAGCTGAATGCATGAAGCGCATGAGAGCCCGGCTGGCAACATAGCTCACTCGCCAGGGATCAGCGAGCGTTACCAAAACGTCGGGCCGCACCTGACGCAGATAATCCAAAAGCACGTCTGCCTCTGAGTCGTAACATCCGACCGGGTAAACCGTGTAATGGCGATGGTGCACGGCGCGACCACGCTTCTGCCACCCGATAATGGATATCTGATGCCCTAGCCTTGCAAGGCCAGTGCAGACAAATCGAGTGATGTTTCCGAAACCTGACGGCGAAGTTGGGCTGTCCGACATCCAGAGGATCTTCATGGGAACCTGCTAGTTACGTCCGCATCACAGATCTTCAGTAAGACTATGACCGATGGATTCGTCCGGTCACGCACGCAAAGAAGCAAAATGATTGCGTGGCTGGCTCGATAGTTAACACTTTGGCGCCACAACCATAGCAGGAACTGCTAAACGGGCAGCAGGTCAAACATTGCAGGGTCGAAAGGCAATACCTGATCGTCTGGATGACAAAAGAGGTTCCGCGAGACCAGGTTTCCGAAAATATTCTTCTTTCTTTTTGCGAAGTTCTTTGGGTTCCAGAAGGGAGGCAAGTGATCCCACATGTGATAGCCCAACGAGGCTATATAGTTCATCAGACTTTGAGACTTCTCGTCCCGATCATTCTCCACGTACAGAAAAGGTCTGTACTTCTTGATAATCTTCGCCGCTCCCCGCAGGACCCGCCGTTCCATTCCTTCAACGTCAATCTTAATCAGCTTGAGAGACGCAGCCAGGTCGAACTGATCCAGCCTGATCACTGGAATAGGCTGCCCGCTCAAGTTCCTCAGCGGCCTGTCCAACTCCAGCCCCCCAAAGTTTTGCCGAGTGTTGCGATCGAGGTCCGGAACGACCATGATGCCTGTTTCATCAGAGACACAGCATCGCAGGCAGCTGACCCATGGCAGGTTGTTGAGCGCCACATTTGCACAGAGCGTGTAGTAGTTCATTCGCTCTGGCTCAATGGCCACGACTAATCCGCGTGGCCCCACGAAGCGCGCCAGCGGAATCGTCAAAACTCCGATGTTCGCCCCTATGTCAAAGACAACTGCTCTCGGCTGCACCAGCACCTCAAACAATCGTACTTCAGCTTCCGAATACTCCCCATAGTATGCCAACGATTTACCAATCCAAATGTCGTTTCTATCGTAAAGGATGCGGCCGTGCTTATAAGTCTTCAACACATTCATCTGTTGTGCAGCCCATGGTTCTCGCAGAGATCCAAGCATGCGACCGCCCTCGAATCATGGAATGTTCGCCAATTAGAAATCATCCGCTGGCCCTTCAAGAACCGTTGGGGATCCAGAAGGTGCCTGCTGTCTTACTGGGAGATGGTGATCGCCGGAGACGACAAAGTGAACTGCGGCGTCGTAGCTGTGAAGTGCGACGAGATGGCTGTGTTATACACACCGCCTCCTCCCTTTATCCGTTTCTTCCCCTTCCTGGTAACCTCTTTCGCCGTAGCGGGTAGGTCCTTGAGCGTCGTACGTCGACGCTTGGTGGTCTTCTTGGTGCCCTTGGGCATAATTCTTCACTCCTTCCTTTTCCGATGCCAATGGCCCGGAAAAGCGCCTCAATGTTGATTCTAAGTTGACGGCCATTCTATCACGCACCGCCTTGCTGTCAAATATATTTACGACCCATCTTGCCTGTTCGGATTTTCGAATCTCGCGTTTAACTTTCAAGCTGCTGGCTGTTCAGGTAGTAATAGATCCCTTTTTGTTCCATCAGGCTGTAGTGATTGCCGATTTCCCGAACTGTGCCAAGGTCCATCACGACAATTACGTCGGCGTTGCGGACCGTACTCAAGCGGTGGGCGATGATCAGGGTCGTCCGGTCCTTGAGGATGCTGTCGAGATTTTGCTGGATGGCGCGCTCGCTTTCAGTGTCCAGGGCGCTCGTGGCTTCGTCTAAGATGAGAACACGCGGTCTTTTGAAGAGGGCCCGGGCGATAGCGATCCGCTGCTTCTGCCCGCCGGAGAGGCTTTGGCCCCGCTCCCCAATCTTCGTTTCGTAACCTAACGGCAGCTCAGTGATGAATTCGTGTGCGCCTGCGAGCATCGCCGCGCCGACCACCTGCTCCAGCGACGCATCAGGGTCACCGAATGTGATGTTTTCGCGAATCGTGCCGCTGAAAAGAAAAACATCCTGCGGTACAACGCCAACCTGCGAACGCAAACTGTTGATCGAAACCTGGCGGAGATCGTAACCGTCAATAAAGATACGCCCGTCATTGGGTTGATGCAGGCGCAGCAGCATGTTGGCGAAAGTTGTTTTGCCGGCTCCGCTTCGTCCCACCAATGCAACCGTCTGGCCGGGTAGGATTTCCAGATTCACATTCTGCAAGGCATTCTTATCGGGGCGCGTCGGGTACCGAAACGTAACATTGTCGAACTTGATGTGGCCGCGTATGCGCGGCATCTTGATCAGCGCTTGCTTTGCCGGGTTTTCTTCGGGCTTGGCATCGAATACGTCGTTCAGCCGCTCGAACGCAATGTTGATCTCCTGAAATTCGCGCCACAGATCAACCACACTGAGAATCGGTCGCGTGACATTAACAACGAGCAAATTGAAGGCGACGAGTTGACCAACCGAGAGCTCCCCGTTAATGACCAGGTGCGCGCCGTACCAGAAAAGGAAAATAATATTGAGCGTTTGGATCAAATTACCGATTGAGATCGTCGCCATTCCGGATAGCGCGCTGCGGAACTGCACGTTGAGTGACTTTACGACCAGTCCCTCGAGCTTCCAGCGTATTCGCCTTTCGGCCGCCGCTGCTTTAACCGTACCGACACCCGTCACCGATTCGACCATCTGCGAATCGGCTTCCGCGGTCTTCTCGAATACTTCCCGATATTGACGCTTAAATATAGGCGTCGCTACCAGCGTCAAAATTACATAGCCAGGAATGAAAAGCAGCGCCAGCAATGTCAGCTTCACGTTGTAGTAGAACATCAGCGCGAGGTACACGAAGATCATCAGGGAATCGAGAGTCACACCGAGGGCGCGGCCGGTCAAAAAGTCACGGATACGAGCGTTTTCATTGAAGCGCTTCAGAATGTCGCCCACCTTGCGCTCCTCGAAATAACGCATCGGCAGGCTCAGCAGGTGACGATAGAACTCGACCACCATCTGCATGTCTATCCGCCGCGTGGTATGGACCAAGAGGTAATACCGGAGCGCCGCCGTGGCGGTCTGAAAGACGGCAATCAGCAGCATCCCGACAAGCAGGACATTGAGCATCGAAGTGCTTTTATGTACCAACACTTTGTCGACGATCACCTGCGTGAAGATTGGTGTGGCGAGGCCGAACAGTTGCAGCATCAGCGAAGCAAGGAAGATTTCAAAAAGAAGTGTCCGGTAAGGTTTGACCAGAGGCAGGAACCGGCCGAACGAGGTTTTTGACTCTTCGACTTTTTCAAGTTTCGCCGTTGGCGACAAAAGCAGCAGGTAGCCGGTCCAACCCTTCTCGAACTGTTCGCGCGTGAGCTTGCGCAGTCCGATGGCCGGATCCGCGACGACTACGCGGTCCGGTCCCACCTCATAAAGGACGACGTAGTGAAAGCCTTCCCAGTGCGCGATCGCAGGCAACTCGACTTTTTCCAGATGCTCGTAAGAGGCGCGGATGCCGCGCGTGTGAAAACCCACTGTTTCTGCGGCTTCGGCGATGCTGTAGAGCGTCGCGCCTTCCCGGCTTACGTTCGCCAGATCGCGCAGGCGATTGATACTGACGTGCTTGCCGTAGTAACGCAGAATCATCGAAAGGCAGGCCGCGCCACAGTCGGTCTCGCTCAACTGCAACAGCGCGGGATGGCGGCGGGCACGACGCGGGCGATACGCCTGTTCCTCAGGTGGAGCTGCCGGGGGTAATTCTTCCGCTGGCGAGGTGACTGCTTCAAACGTAGTTTCCTCATCGCTGATCGCGGCCCTGCTGTATCCTGACGCTACTGATACGATCGCATCCCTGAATCGAGGAGAAGCCGCAACAATACGATCGAACTGACTCCGTTCCAGCCTGAACACTGACGAGGCTTCGGTGGTGATAATGCTGGCAGACCGCGCTTCTCCGGTAAGCAGCGCCAGTTCGCCAAAAGAGTCTCCAGCCTTCAGATGTTTGAGCACCTTGCCGCCATCGCTCTCCTTGATTACTCGCGCCTTGCCGCTGCGCAAGATATAGAAAGCATCGCCGCTTTCACCTTCGCGAATGATGGCCTCGTTGGCAACGTAGTCCTTTACCTCCATCGCGCCGAGCAGATCACGTATCTCCTGTGACGTAAGCGGGGCAAAAACCGTGCACAGTTTGAGGAAGTTGCGTATGGAAATGTCCGAGATGTATTTGTCAAAATACTCGCGGACGTTCGGGTGTTTTCCCACCAGGTTCTCGAAGGCTTTTTGGCTCAGGCGCAGCAGCGCGAGATCGCTTGCCGCGCGAATCGTGAAGTGGCGCGGCGTGCGCGTCAGCAGCCCTTGCTCACCGAACGAATTGCCGCGCGTGAGAGTGCCCACTGTGACTTCTTCGCCGGAGGCATCATGAGCAATCACCCGAGCCCGTCCAGAATAGACTACATAGAATGCATCCGATTCTTCTCCGGCACTGACCACTGCTTGACCTAGTGTGTAGTGGACCAGCTCAAAGTTCTGGCCGAGTTGTTCTAATTCCTTATCTGAAAGAATAGCGAAGGCGGTGGTGCCTTTGAGTAGTTCTTTGAGTTCGGCGGAGTCCATCTAGTCAGCGTCTCTCCTGAATCCGGTGATTCGAACAAAGAATAATGGCGCCTTGACAGCAGTCAAACCAGAGGAAGATGCCGTAGTCTAATTGCTGCGACGAACGCGGTCAATCGGAGTTGTTCTGTCACTAGGGCCGCAAACGTTAATCCGAACCTACACCGTAACTTGCGAGTCTATTGAGAGTTTTACCTTTCATCAAGTTATGCGGATAACGAGGATAACGAGGATATCGAGGATAGTGGAACATGGCGGACTCGGTTTGGACTCGAAAACTTGGCGTGAATGAAGCTCGCGGGAGCCGTTCCAGACCAACCGAATCAAAGAGGACAAACTACGGTATCGTCAACTCTAATCTCATGGAGTCTTTGCCCAAGAAAGGCGCCAAGTTCTCTCGTTTGTTTGTACCATCTATCCTGCTTTTCAGGCTGCTTCTGGCGCGCCAACCACCTGTTCCCAAGCAGCAAATCTACGCGTCATCATTTCTCGATAAACGCCGGCGGTACAGAGGTGCCGCCCTGGTCGGAAGTGTGACGTGATGATCCCGAAGGCTGAGAGAAAACGCTGCGCCTGACCGGCTGACTTGAACCTCTTCATCACACGCTCCCGCAACCTGGTTGTGTGACGCATGGAGGAGGCGATGTATCTCGTTTTCGGAGCGGTTATCACTTTTTAAACTGTAGGAGTGGCTGATGAAGGCCCGAAAAGTTGGTTGAAGAGGAACCAAGGATAAGTGTTGAAAGCACTACAAATAAAAATGGTAGGCGCGTGGGGATTTGAACCCCAGACCCCTACCGTGTCAAGGTAGTGCTCTACCCCTGAGCTACGCGCCTAAAAGATTTTTCAAACTCGCCGATCTTCACTGCCTGCCAAGCGAGGGCCCGAAAGTAACAAACGCTTCGTCGCAGTGTCAAGCAGGTCAGCGAGCCGCTAGCGCTTCGACGAACTCGCGTTTGTCTCGGCCCGTTCCCATTCGTCGAGCAGTTCGGCTAGACGCGTCTCAGCTTGCTGATACTCATCGTTAACCTTCACCAGTCTGGTGATATCGCGGGCGACTTCGGGCTGCCCCATTTCCTTTGACAGGTCGGCAATTTGCTTTTCCAGTTCGGAGATTTCGGCTTCGATTGTCACCGGGTCGCGCGGCTTCTTGATTATCTTGACGCGCGATGCGCCCGCTGACGCAGGCGGTCCTGACTTCCTCTTGCCGCGTCTTGACCCACTTGCTGACGCAGGGCGCGTTGACTTCACCTTGCCACTTCTCACCTGTCCCGCGGTCTCTGTCGACTCATTCTGCGAAGATAAACCGCCCGCTACCCCGACGCGTCGGGGTTCTGACCTTGCGGCCTTCCAATCGTGATACTCGGTGTAGTTGCCATTGTAGTGTTCGACGTTGCCGTCGCCGTCGAGCCCGAGAATCTGGGTGGCCACGCGATCGAGGAAGTAGCGATCGTGACTGATCGTGATGATCGTCCCTTCATAGGCGTCGAGTGCTTCCTCCAGGGCTTCGCGCGAAGGAATGTCGAGATGATTCGTCGGCTCGTCGAGAACCAGAACGTTTCGGCGAGAGTAAATCAACTTAGCCAGCGAGAGTCTTCCCTTCTCTCCACCGGAAAGATCGCGCACGTGTTTGTAAACGTCATCGCCAACAAACAGAAACTTCGCCAGAAAGGATCTTAGCTCGCCCGCCGCTGCGTTCGAAGGCGCCACGCGGCGCAGTTCCATGATGATCTCGTTGCGGTCGTCGAGGTCTTCGAGCTGCTGCGCGTAATAACCAATCTGAACCTTCGCGCCCCAGCGCAGCTCGCCCGTCAGCGTTGGAATCTGGCCCAGCACAGTGCGCGCAAAAGTGGTCTTGCCCGATCCGTTCGGGCCGATGACGCCGAGACATTCTCCACGCCGCAAGATAAGCGAAATGTCGCGCGCCAGAGTCTTATCCGAATAACCAATCGCCGCATCTGTAACAGTCAACACGTGCGTGCCCGCGCGTTCGATTTCCTGCAAACGAAAATCTCCCGAAGCCTGGTCGGCACGCACCGCGTCGATGCGTTCGAGTCGTTGCAGCATTGTGCGGCGCGACTTTGCCTGCTTGGTTTTTTGACCGGCGAGGTTGCGGCGAATGAACTCTTCAGTCCTGGCAATCAGGCGTTGCTGATTATCGTAGGCGCGTTGCTGCGCTTCGCGACGCTCTTCGCGCTCAACCAGAAAGTCGGAATAGTTGCCGTTGTAGCTGGTCGCGCGACCGTTTTCGATTTCGATTATGCGCCGGCACGCGCGATCAAGAAAGTAGCGATCGTGGCTGATGATGACGAACGCCGAAGCGTACGTTTGCAGAAACTCTTCCAACCACTCGACCGCGCCTACATCGAGATGATTCGTTGGCTCGTCGAGCAGAAGCACGTCCGGCTCTGCCAATAGCAAGCGCGCCAGGCCCAGACGGTTTGTCTGACCGCCCGAAAGCTTTTCGGTTTCCATCTGCCATGTGTCGCGATCAAAACCGAGCCCTTGCAGGATCGCTTCAGCTTTCGCCGAATACTCAAAGCCGCCTTCGCGTTCAAACTGGTGTTGCAGATCGCTGTAGCGCGCCAGAACTCTTTCGAGATCATCGCCGACCGTCGCCATGCGATGCTCGAGTTCATGCATCTGGTGTTCGAGCTGTTGCAGATGGCCGAATGCCGCGAGCGCCGATTCGTGCACGGTTGAACCAGGTTCGAAGTGGACGTGCTGCGAGAGCAAGCCCAGTTTCAAGCCGCGCGCACGCACGACTTCGCCACGATCGGGCGTTGCTTCATCATCGACGAGCCGAAAGATCGTCGTCTTGCCGGCGCCGTTGCGTCCGACAAGTCCTACGTGCTCGCCCGGATTGATCTGCAACGTCGCGCCGCGCAGAACGTCCTGCGCGCCGTAAGATTTATGGACGTCAGTAAGGCGAAACAGCATTTGGAGTGCTGCGACTTGTCGCAGCTTTGTCATGAAAGCTAATGCTCAACGGAAAGCGGTGACAAGTCACCGCACTCCAAAACAAAAGAACGGGTGCAAGCTTGAACTTCTCGCTCGCACCCGCTCGGTCTTGCGCAAACTCCTTTTCAACTATTTCTTCGCCGGAGACGCAGCTTTGGCGGGAGACGCAGCCGCCTTGGCCGCCGGCGATGCGCTCGATGCCGCTCCGGGCATCGAGCTTGTTGCCGGCTTTGCGGCTTCGGTCGAAGCGGGACGTAATCCCAGATTGCTCGGATTGCTCAGCATGTCCATCGCAAGATTGTTCACGACTTTCGCTTCCGATATTGCTACTTCGAGTAAAGCTGTGTTCAAGATGCTCTTGCGCTCGTCCGTTAACTTGACCGTGATCTGCGGGCGCACGCCCTGACTCTCGAGCGTTAGATTTTCAGTCTGCAGGTGCTTCTCCTGAAGCTTGAAGATGTACCAGCGACCGCCGGGATACTGGGGCGAATTGAACCTCACGGGCGCCGTGTAACTCCCGGCCTGCATCGGGCCGAAAAATTGCGAGACCAAATCCGCAGGGAAACCGGTTCCCTTCAAATCTTCTTCAGTAGCAAAGCCAATGTCGCCGCCGCGCACGAGGCTTTGTGCGTCCTCGCTCTTGGCTCGCGCGATCGTTGCGAAATCGGCGCCGGTCTTCACTTGCTCGTAAATGGCGTCGATCTTGGTCTTCGCGTCCGCGTCACTCTTGGCATCGTCGCCCTTTATGCCTGCCGCGCTGTTGTCCGCAGGATCGACCGCAATCATCGCGAGCGCTACGCCGCGGGCGTTGACGAACTGCGGCTTGTTCGCGTTGTAGTAATCCTCGACTTCGCGATCGCTGATGCTGATCTTGCCGGCATACTTATCCTGCAGCGCCTTGATCGCCAGGTCCTTCTTCGCCTCTTCACGCAGGGCTTCGTTAGTCAGGCCCTGTTCCTTAAGCTGGCGATCAAACTCTTCCTGAGTCGCGCCGGTCTGCTGTTTCTGCTGGTTGATTGCAGAGGTAATCTGTTCCTCGGTCGGCAAAAGCTTTTCCTGGTCAGCCCGCTGATAAAGGACTTCGCGCTGAATCAAGCTGTCGAGCACTTGCATGCGCGCCTGGGCCAGGTCATGCGCCGACATTTGAGCCTCTTTGCCCTGTGCCTGTTGGTGGATCGCGCGCTCGACCTCTTTAAGCATGA
>DASZZL010000057.1:0-23113 GCA_035545035.1 Pyrinomonadaceae bacterium | reverse complement strand
ACGAGTTGGCGAAAGCGCATTATAGCTTTCGCACGAGTCGCGGGGCGAAGCCGCGGAGCGGTGTCCGCTCCAACTCGTTGTTAGGCGGCGCGCAGCGACGCCTGTACTTGCAACGAGTGGGAACAACTCGCGACCGTTAAGTGGGGCGCAGCGAAACTCAGTTTCAATCCTTCAACTTGATGCGCGGCGGCTGCCCTTTGGCCGCCGACGCGCTGCGCGCCGCTTAACTACTAAATATACATCACAACCACGCGATAATACTCCGAACTGCGGCATTATGCTTCACAATCTGTCGCCCGCTAAAGCGGGCTGGACATTTTGTTTTGGTGCTTGATCCAGGGGCGTTGCCTCTGGCTATTTTATTTCACGCTTTCAGCGTGAAGACATGAGCCCTTGCTTACGCGCGGGCTAGTGCACCAATCGCCCACCCGCTGCCGCAGATGGTACTGACAAGAGCCGAGCCCTTGCTTACGCGCGGGCTACTTCCCCGATCGCCCACCCGCTGACGCAGGTGGTACTGACAAGAGCCGAGCCCTTGATTACGCGCGGGCTACTGCCCCGATCACCCACCCGCTGACGCAGGTGGTACTGACAAGAGCCACGCCCCGCGCTTACATCGATCCCCAGCGCGTCTTATTTGCGGCGGCGGTATGTTTCAGTTCGCGGGCGGCGGCTTCGTGTTTTGCTAACTCAAGATCGTAATCCGTCATCAGCTTCACCAGCCCATCGAAGGTGACTTTCGGTTCCCAGCCAAGTTGGCGGCGGGCTTTGCTAGCGTCTCCCAGTAACAAATCAACCTCGGCGGGACGGAAGTAGCGCGGATCGATCTCGACGTACTTTTCCCAATCGAGATCGAGATAACTGAAAGTCTTTTCCAGAAACTCGCGCACGGAATGCGTCTCGCCGGTGGCGATCACATAATCGTCCGCACTTTCGGCGTTCATGATCAGCCACATCGCTTCGACATAGTCGCGCGCGTAACCCCAGTCGCGCTGCGCGTCGAGGTTGCCCATGTAAAGCTTTTCCTGCAAGCCGAGTTTGATGCGCGTCGCGGCGCGGGTGATTTTGCGCGACACGAAAGTTTCGCCGCGGCGCTCGGATTCGTGATTGAACAAAATTCCGTTCGAGGCGAACAGGCCGTACGATTCGCGATAGTTGACGGTGATGTGATAGGCGTAAGCCTTGGCGCAGCCGTAAGGCGAGCGGGGATGAAAGGGAGTGGTCTCGGTCTGCGGCGTCTCAGTAACCTTTCCGTAGAGTTCCGATGACGACGCCTGATAGAACTTCGGACGAATGCCGGCTTCGCGAATGGCTTCGAGAAAGCGCACTGTGCCGAGGCCGGTTACTTCGCCGGTGTACTCAGGTATGTCGAAGCTGACACGCACGTGCGATTGCGCGCCGAGATTGTAAATCTCGTCCGGCTGCACCTGACGCAGAATCGTGTTGAGCGAACTCGAGTCGTTCAAGTCGCCGTAAACCAAACGCAGGCGCGTGCCTTTCTCGTGCGGATCCTGATAGAGATGATCGATGCGATCCGTGTTGAAGGAAGACGAGCGGCGAATGATGCCGTAGACTTCGTAGCCTTTTTCCAACAGCAACTCCGTCAGGAATGAACCATCCTGCCCGGTGATGCCTGAGATTAGTGCGGTCTTAGTCATTGCAAGTTTAACTGGATTCAGCCTGGATTGACGTCGCCGGCGCCGCAAGCTAAAGCTTGAACTCTAAACTGATTTACTCAGAGCGCGAGCGCATTTCAGCGGCGCACAGGTTTTTGATAACATAGCCAACCTTAGGCTTTTGGGCAAGCTGCCAGCCGATGACGAGCTAGTTTGCATAACGGTGTTTCGGAGTACCGACTTCAGTCGGGCTGTGCTCGGTTAAGAAAGAACCCAACTGAAGTTGGCACTCTAAACACCTCTGAATTTTGAGCGATACATTCCCATACAAACGAGTAGCCGTCACCGGAGGCGCGGGCTTTCTCGGGCGCTTCGTGATCGAGAAGCTGCAGGCCTACGACGGCGTCGAAATCTTTGTGCCGCGCAGCCGCGACTATAACCTGATCGAGAAGTCGGACATTGATCGGATGTTGGACGACTCGCAGCCCGACCTGGTCATTCATCTGGCCGCCGTAGTTGGCGGCATCGGTCACAATCAGAAGAACCCGGGAAAGTTTTTCTACGACAACCTGATGATGGGCACGCAGCTCATCGAACAGTCACGGCTGCGCGGCATCAAAAAGTTTGTGGCGACGGGCACCGTCTGCGCTTATCCGAAGTTCACCGAAGTGCCTTTCAAAGAAGACGATTTGTGGAAAGGCTATCCTGAAGAGACGAACGCGCCTTACGGTCTGGCGAAGAAGATGATGCTGGTTCAATCTCAGTCGTATCGCGAACAATACGGGTTCAATTCGATCTTTCTGCTGCCCGCGAATCTTTACGGGCCGGGCGATAACTTTGATCTGGAAACATCGCACGTCATACCGGCTCTGATTTGCAAGTGCGTCGAGGCGCGCCGCAGCCAGGCGCCGTTTGTCGAAGTCTGGGGCACGGGCAAGGTGTCGCGCGAGTTTCTCTACGTCGAAGATTGCGCGGACGGAATTGTGAAGGCCGCGGCCGTTTACAACGAAAGCGATCCAGTGAATCTGGGCAGCGGCCGTGAGGTGGTAATCAAAGATCTGGTCGAGACGATCAGGCGTCTGACGGATTTCCCCGGCGAGATCAGATGGCAATCAAACAAGCCAGACGGACAGCCACGCCGCCAGCTCGATACCACGCGCGCATTCGAGAAGTTTGGTTTTCGCGCGCAGACGTCGCTGGAAGACGGACTGCGAAAGACGATCGATTGGTACGAGAAGAGTTCGGAGTTCGGAGTTCGGAGTCTGGAGTCGGCAGTTCAATCTTCGACGTAGAAGTTTTTCCGCTCATTTGCGCTACTTGAAACTCCGAACTCCGAACCCCGAACTCTTAGACTATTAAGTTATGCCGCCAAAGCTCAGCATCGTTACGCCGTCGTTTAATCAGGGAAAGTTTCTTGAAGAGACGATTCTGTCCGTCCTGGATCAGCGTTACGAGCCGCTCGAATACGTCATCGTCGACGGTGGCAGCACGGATGAAAGCGTAGAGGTGATTCGGCGTTACGAAAAGCATCTGGCCTATTGGGTCAGCGAAAAGGATCGCGGCCAGGTTCATGCGATCAATAAAGGTCTGGCGCGCGCCACGGGTGATGTCTTCGGTTTCATAAACAGCGACGATCTCTATTTGCCCGGCACGTTCGCGGCCGTGGTGGAGCACTTCGACAATCACTCTGAAAGCGAATGGGTTTGTGGCGACACGGTCATGTTCGGTGAAGGACAAGACGAAGAATTAATTCGAGCCGTGGTTCCCAAATCCGCGGCGCATTGTCTTTCCTGGGCCTACACGGCGCCGCAGCCCGGTCACTTTTGGAAACGTGATCTCGTTCAGACAGGATTTGATGAAGCCTGGCCTTACGATTTCGATCATGATCTCTACGTGCGTTTGCTGCTGGCCGGGCACAAGTGCGAACACATTCCGCTGCCCTTTGCTCGCTACCGTTTGCACGCGGCCAGCAAGACAGTCGCTGAGAATTATCGGCAGATCGAAGAGTTCGATCGCAGCGCCGAAGTCTACGAAAGCCGGCTTCACGGCGCCGATCGTCGCTGGTGCCGCGCCACGCGTTTCCTGCGACGCTCGTACGCGGCGAGTGAAGCAGGCGACAGAGCGGAAGGCGCGCGCTGGCTGATGCGCGCGCTGGCGACGCATCCCGAAAGCCTCGGGCAAAGACCGTTTTGGGGCTGTCTGCGCAAGCTGGCAAGCAACGGCTCACAATCTTAATGGCTGAATCGATCATGAAGAAACGATCTCTGCGCGTAGAGCGAGAATTTGGTTTCATTGTTGGCGGCGTACTGATTCTGCTGAGCGCCTGGTGGATGTATCGCGGCAAGTTTCACAGCGTCGCGCCGATCACTCTGCCGCTCGGTTCTGTGCTGGTGCTGCTCGGCCTCGTGTTTCCGCGCGCGCTGGTCTTGCCGAACAAAGCATGGATGGCGCTGGCAGAAGCTTTGTCTTTCGTCAGCACGCGAATCATTCTGGCTTTTGTCTTCTTCGTCATCATCACACCGATTGGATTCGTCAAACGTAGTTTCGGTTGGGACCCGTTGCATCGTCGCGCCGCAGCAAGCGATTCGTACTGGGAGCCTTACTCTGAGCGGCAGCGCGACCCGCGCCATTATGAAAAGATGTTTTGAGGAATTGATATGTCGAAACTACAAGTAGTCAGCGAACTCTGGGAGTTCATGAAGCAGAACAAGAAGTATTGGCTGGCGCCAATCGTGATCACGTTGGTCTTGTTTGGCGTTCTGCTGGTGCTGGCCAAGAGTTCGGCGATCGCGCCTTTCATCTACACACTCTTCTAACCGTCAGTGGCAAGCATCCTCGGCATTTCAGCTTTCTATCACGACTCGGCGGCGTGTCTGGTCGTCGACGGAGAGATTGTCGCCGCCGCTCAGGAAGAGCGCTTCACTCGCATCAAACACGATCACAACTTTCCCGTTAACGCCGCTCGCTATTGTCTGAAAGAAGCAGGCATCACCGCCGAGCAATTGGATCACGTAGGCTTCTATGACAAGCCGCTACTGAAGTTCGATCGCCTGCTCGAAACTTATCTCGATTATGCGCCTTCCGGATTTCGTTCGTTTCTCAAAGCGATGCCGTTGTGGATGAAAGAAAAGCTTTGGATGCCGGATTTGATTCGCACTGAGTTGGCAAAGGCAAACGGCGAGGACGACGAACGGCGCGCGAAGAAGGCCGGCAAGAAATTCGAATGGAAACTCCTGTTCGGTGATCACCACGAAAGCCACGCGGCCAGCGCTTTCTATCCTTCTCCTTTTGAAGAGGCCGCGATTCTGACGATCGATGGTGTGGGTGAGTGGGCTACCAGTTCGATCGGTATCGGCAAGGGAAACGAGATTACGCTGCTGAAAGAACTGCGTTTTCCCGACAGCCTCGGCTTGCTTTACAGCGCGTTCACTTACTACACGGGCTTCAGAGTCAACAGCGGCGAATACAAAGTGATGGGTCTGGCGCCCTACGGCGAGCCAAAGTACGTTTCGCTGATCAAGGACAAACTTGCGGAGGTTCGTGAGGACGGCAGCATCCGCATGAACCACGAGTACTTCAGTTACTCGCAGGGCTTGCGCATGACGAACAGCGCTTTCGATCGGGTCTTCGGTGCCCGGCCACGTCGGCCTGAATCAAAGATCACACAACGCGAAATGGACCTCGCTCGGAGCATTCAGGTCATCACCGAAGAAGTGATGCTCAAGATGACTCGCCACGTTTACAAAGAAACAGGGATGAAGAAACTTTGCCTTGCCGGCGGCGTCGCGCTCAACTGCGTAGCCAATGGTCGCGTGCTGCGAGAGAGTCCTTTCGAGGATATTTGGATTCAACCCGCGGCGGGCGACGCCGGTGGCGCGATCGGAATCGCGCTGGCGATCTGGCATCGCTATTTAGGGAAGGAGCGAGTCAGTCCCGAGAAATCAGGAACGTGGCGCTCGCTTCGTGGCCAAAACAGTAACGGCTTGCCGCCTTACGCCGATGGAATGAAAGGCTCGTATCTGGGACCACAGAACTCGGTCGCAGAGATCGAAGAATTTCTTCAGTCAAAGAATCTGCCGTACAAACAATACCCGCGCGAGCAACTGCCGGAGGTTGTCGCTCAACTTTTGGCCGACGGAAAGATTATTGGTTTGCATCAGGGCCGGATGGAGTTTGGGCCGCGCGCTCTGGGAGCGCGGAGTATCATCGGCGACGCTCGCTCGGCGGAGATGCAGTCGGTCATGAACTTGAAGATCAAGTATCGCGAGAGCTTTCGCCCTTTTGCGCCCAGCGTGCTCCGCGAAGACGTCAATGATTGGTTCGAGCTGAACTACGATAGTCCCTACATGATGCTGGTTGCAGATGTGGTCGAAGGCCGTCGTCGGGAAATGAGCGATGAAGAAAAAGGACTTTTCGGTATCAGCAAACTAAACATCAAGAGGTCCGAGATTCCCGCCGTGACGCACGTGGATTACTCGGCGCGCATTCAAACCGTCAGGCGCGAAACCAATCCGCTCTACTGGGAAATCATCGAAGCCTTTCGCCAGAAGACCGGATGTCCGGTCATCGTCAACACCAGTTTCAACGTGCGCGGCGAACCGATCGTATGCACACCGGAAGACAGCTATCGTTGCTTTATGCGCACCGAGATGGACTTCCTCGTGTTGGAAACCTGCGTGCTGGACAAGAAGGACCAGCCGGAGTTTGCAGAGAAAACGGATTGGCGGAGTGAGTTTACGCTTGATTGATCTCTTGCACTTCCGAATTCCGTGCGTCAGGGGACGGAGCTTCCTCACGGTTTGATTTTTCTGCTGTCCTCAAGCTTAAATGTAACAGTCACTCATCATCCTTTTCCAAAGAAAGAGCACTAGAGAATGTCTGATCAAGTAAAAGTTCTGGTTACCGGCGCCGGCGGGTTCATCGGCCATCACTTAACGAAGTATTTGGTCGATCGCGGCTATTGGGTGCGCGGCGTGGACATTAAAGAGCCGGAGTACGAGCCGACGTGCGCGCACGAATTTGAATTGCTCGATTTGACGAAGGCGGAAAACTGCCTCGCGGCGACCCGCGACATCGATCAGGTCTATGGTTTGGCGGCGAACATGGGTGGAATCGGTTTTATCGAAAGTCACAAGGCTGAGATCGTTCGGGATAGCTCGCTCATGAATCTGCACTCGATAGAAGCCGCACGCCAGAAGGGGGTCAAGCGCTACTTTTACACTTCGAGCGCTTGCATCTATCCCGGTTTCAAACAAAACGAGACCGACGTCACTCCTTTGAAAGAAGAGGACGCTTATCCCGCCGACGCGGAAGACGGTTATGGCTGGGAGAAGCTTTACATGGAGCGCGTCTGCCGGCACTACACCGAAGATTTCGGATTGGACACGCGGGTCGTGCGCTTCCATAACATCTTTGGTCCGCTGGGAACTTACGATGGTGGTCGTGAGAAATCGCCGGCGGCGATTTGTCGCAAGATTGCTTTGGCAAATGACGGTGACGACATCGAAGTCTGGGGAGACGGCGAACAGACACGCTCGTATTGCTACATCGACGACTGTGTCGAAGGTATTTACCGGCTGATGCAGAGCGATCATCGCGAGCCGATCAATCTGGGGCAGGACCGGATGATCTCGATCAACGAATTGGTGGACATCATCGCGAAGATCGCCGGCAAGCGCATTGGCAAGCGTTATGACGTGACCAAGCCCCAAGGTGTCCGCGGCCGCAACAGCGACAACACGCGTCTGCGCGAAGTCTTGAAGTGGGAACCGCAAATCTCGCTGGAAGAAGGTCTATCGCGGACATATCGGTGGATTGAAGGAGAGCTGAAAAAGAGTTCAATTCCCGCCACTGCGACCGTGTGAGTTGAAGTCAGAACCGCCTGCGGTAGCGGGTGGTTGATTTTTTGTCAGGCGCGCTCAGTGCCCGGAGATCAACCGCCCGCTACCGCAGGCGGTTCTGACTCAAAGTGAACTTCTGTTAGCATCTCCGACCAGTGAAGCATTCTGATAAGCTTTCAAGTTCAGGCACGATCGAAATCAGCGTCGTCATCCCTGTGCGGGATGAAGAGGATTCCGTCCGCGCGCTGCTCAAAGGCTTGCTCAGCCAAACTCTGCCGCCCGCCGAAATTGTGATCACCGATAGCGGTTCGATTGACGCCACGAAAGAAATTGTCGAAGAGTTTATTCGCAGCGGCGCGCCGATTACGCTGATTCGCGAAGAGGCCGCCCTGCCGGGACGTGGTCGTAACGTCGCAGTCGCGCATTCGCGATGCGACTGGATTGCTTTCATCGACGCCGGCAACACCCCCGCGCCCAATTGGCTGGCGCACCTGGCCAAAAAAGTCGGGGACGGGTCAGTAGTCGACGTCGTTTATGGCTCGTACGAGCCTGTGGTCGATAGCTTCTTCAAAGAATGCGCCGCGATCGCCTACGTACCACCGCCGGTAGAGATAGAAGGAACACTGACTCGTACCCGCTTCATTGCATCTGCGCTGATGCGTCGCCACGTCTGGGAAGCCGTGGGAGGATTTCCAGAACATTTGCGCTCAGGTGAAGACCTGTTGTTCATGCAGGAGATCGATCAGAAAGGCTTTCAGACTATTCAGGCTCCGCAGGCTGTCGTGTATTGGAGCATCCAGCCGACCCTCTGGCGCACCTTCAAGCGCTTCAAGAACTATGCACGCAGCAACATTCGCGCCGGCTTGTGGCGTCAATGGCAAGCCGCGATTTTTCTGCGCTATGCGCTGCTGGCCTTGATCGCCTTGCCGGCAATTATTTTTGGAGGCTTTTGGTTATTGGCCCCGCTCTTGTTTTGGTTCTTGCTCGTGTTGGCGCGCGCGGCAAAGGCGATACGCGAAAATCGAAGGACCTTTCCCGCGGGGATAGGGCGCAACGTTGTGCGTTTGTTTGTGCTCATACCAATTATTGCCACCCTGGATGCGGCCGCGTTTGTCGGCAGCATCAACTGGCTGCTCGTGGATAGGCTTCACCTTTACGGGAACGCGACGTAACGATGACCCTCAGTAACCGGCGAGTGCTTTACATCTCGTACAACGGGATGCTCGACCCCCTGGGGCAGAGCCAGGTCATTCCGTACCTGAAGGAATTGAGCCGCGCCGGCGTTCAATTTACGCTGCTTAGTTTTGAGCGGCCGCAGGCTTTTACTCGCGAGGGAGTTGAGATGTGCGCCGCGTTGCGGCGCGAGTTGGCCGCCAGTGGAATCGATTGGCATTGGCTGCGTTACCATAAGACGCCCTCGCTGCCGGCGACGGGCTATGACGTGTGGGCCGGAATAAGATACGGCCGACGGCTGGTGCGGGGTAAGCAGATTGAAATGGTTCATGCACGCAGCCATATTCCAGCGACGATCGCGCTGCAGCTAAAGCGACGCTTCGGCGTCAAGATGATTTTCGATGTGCGGGGGCTGATGGCTGAAGAATACGCCGATGCGGGCCACTGGCGCACGGATTCCATTCCCTATCGAATCACCAAGGCCGTGGAAGGCCGCGCGCTCGCCGCCGCGGATGGTGTAGTTACCTTGACCGAAAGAATCTGGCCCGTGATGAATCAGTGGGACAGCTTGCGAAATCATAGGGTGGCGCATGAGGTTGTTCCCTGCTGCGCCGATCTGGAACTGTTCAGCTTCAGCCAGGAAGATCGCTTGTGGCGGCGAGCCGAACTCGCGCTGCAGGATCGCTTTGTCGTTGTTTACAGTGGATCGATTGATGGTTGGTACTTAACCGAGAGCATGGCTGACTTTTTCGTGACGCTGCGGAAGCAAAAGCACAGTGCTCACTTCCTGTGGCTGACGCCGGCACACCACGAACGCCTGCATGAATTGATGAGGGCAGGCGGAGTCAGCGAGTCAGACTATACCGTGCTGGCATCCGCGCCGCGGGATGTGCCTTCTTATCTTTCGGCCGGCGACGCCGGGTTGGCTTTCATCAAACCCTGCTTTTCGAAGTTGGCTTCATCACCGACGAAGTACGCAGAGTATCTCGCTTGCGGGCTTCCATTGATCATCAACGCCGGCATCGGCGATTCTGATGCGCTGATCACCGGGGAGAGAATCGGCGCGCTGGTGCGCAATTTCAACGAAACTGAATATACCGAAGCTGCCAATGTGGTCGAAGGTTTTGTTGGCTATCCCGACCAGACTCGTCGGCGCGCGCGTGAGATCGCCGAAAGACTATTTGACGTGTGTCGCGTCGGCGTGCAGCGCTATGCTCGCTTGTACGAAAACGTTCTGGCGAGTAAGAAGTGAAGGTTGACGCGTCTAAGAAGTGAAGGTTGACGCGTCGTCCTTCTCCGGCGCTCGTCATTACTCTACGGTTCCATGAAAGTTCTCGCCTTAGCATCATACCCGACGGAAGCAGCAGCCACTCGGTATCGCCTGGCGCAATTTGTCGCGCCGTTGGCTGAGCGGGGCATTGAATTAACTATCCATCCCTTTGTCGACGCGAAACTTTTCGAGCGATTATATCAGCCAGGGGCGTGGTTGCGGACGGTTGTCGGACTCATGAAGTCGGCTCTGCTGCGGCTCAATGAACTGCCGGCTGCCAGAAAAGCCGACCTCGTGCTGATTCAGCGTGAAGCGATGATTTTCGGCCCGCCGCTGATCGAGTGGCTAACGACGCGCGCCGTAAAGCGTCCGATGGTGCTCGATTTGGACGACGCCACTTACGTCTCATATACTAGTCCGACTTATGGCGGCGCCGGTTCCGCTTTGAAGTGGTTCGGCAAAACGGACGATTTGATTAGGTGGGCCGCGATAGTTACTTGCGGCAACCGCTCGATTGCCGAATACGTTGAGAGTAAGGGAGCGCGCGCCCGAATCATTCCAACCGTGGTTGACACGGCTCTCTTTCAGCCGGCGCCACGCCGAGCCGAGGGCGATCCAGTCGTGATCGGATGGATCGGGACGCATTCAACTTTTCCTTATCTGGAATCGATTTTTCCGGTGTTGAGCGAGTTGGCTAAGACGTACGAGTTTCGTTTGAAGATCGTGGGCGCCGGGAAAGACGAGGTTAGCGTTCCGGGGGTCGAAGTCGAGAACCTGCCGTGGAAGCTGGCGCGCGAAGTTGCCGACTTTCAGTCGATCGACATCGGACTCTATCCAATCGACGCCAGTTTATATTCCGGCAAGTGGGCCTTCGGAAAGTCTGGTTTTAAAGCGATACAATACATGGCTGTGGGCATTCCTTACGTAGCAACGCCGGTGGGCGGCTCGACGGAAATTGGCGTAGCCGACACGACGCATTTTTTCGCAACGACCAGTGACGAGTGGCGTCAAGCTTTGGAGATACTGCTTTCCGATGTTGAGCGGCGTCAAAGAATGGGGGCCGCGGGGCGGCGTCACGTCGTTGAGCATTACGAGCTCCAGGCCCAGGCCGACAAGCTGGCGGAAGCGTTGCGCGAAGCTGCGAAACGTGCATGAGTGGGCTAAGAACGGATGCATCGAACAAGTAAATTCAGGCTTCTGGTGCTCGCTTGCGTTGCGCTGCTGCCGTCCTTTCTGAAGCGTCCGTGTTACCGTCTTTTCTTTGGATACCAGGTGGGAAAGCGGGTGCGAATCGGACTCAGCATTCTTGAGGCCGGTGTTTGTCAGATCGGCGATGACTCGCAGATTGGACATCTGAACGTAGCCATCGGAGTGAAGAAGTTAACGCTGGGAGATCACGTGCGGATCGGACATTTGAACATCATACGTGGTGGCGATGAGGTGAACCTGGGGCGCTATTCCGAGTTGCTGCGCTTGAATGAAATAAACTCTATTCGCGAGCCCGAGGTCGTAAATCCCGTTGACCCGCGCTTTTCTCTGGGCGCCGGGAGCATAGTTACCACGGGGCACAAGATTGACTTTACGGATCGCGTCCAGATTGGGCGGCGAACGATAATCGGCGGACGCAACTCTTCGGTGTGGACACACAATCGGCAGCGAACGCTGCCCGTCAGCATCGGCGACTTTGCTTATGTGGGATCTGAAGTTCGGGTGGCGCCGGGAGGTTGCATCCCGTCACGATGTATCATCGGGATTGGCGCCGTGATTACCAAAAAGATCGAGTCGGAAGGCTGGCTGATCGCTGGTGTGCCCGCGAAACCGATCAAAGAACTTAGCCCGGACGATAGATTCCTGATCGAGCGAAAGACTCGTCCGGATTTGCCAGACGACATATGAAAATTCACGTAGGCGAAGACAAGCATGAACCTCTCACTTGCCGTCCTTTCCTTTGCGGTCCTTTCAGGTGTACTGCTCCTTACCCAGGGTGAGGGTGCCGGCGCGATCGCTATCTTGTTGCCTCTGGTTGCGCTGATAGTTTGGATGATTTGCCGGGAAGGACTGGACAGAGAATTTTTGGTCCGTTTATTTATTGGCGCGCTGATCGCCCGCATCTTAGTCGGTACTCTCATCTATGCTTTCCATGCGCAGGATTTTTTCGGCGGTGATGCCCTAACCTATGACTTTTATGGAACTGCCCAATTGAAAGCTTGGGGGGGGGACAAGTACTATCAGGGATTGACTAATCGATGGTTCGGCTCAAGCGGTTGGGGGATGATGTACCTGGTCGCCGCCATTTACAGGATCATTGGTCGCAATATGCTTGCAGTGCAGTTTGTCAACGCGGCTCTTGGTGCTGCGACTTCGGCGGTTACTTACTTAATTGCCGCGAACCTTTTTGGTCACACGCGGACGGCGCGAGTCACCGCTCTGCTTTCCGCCTTCTTGCCGTCTCTGGTGATATGGTCGTCTCAAGGTCTGAAGGACGGTCCGATTATCTTTTTAATAGCCCTTTCTATGCTGGCGGCGGTCAAACTTAGAGCGAAGCTTCAGGTAAAGTGGGTGTTAGTTCTGGCTTTAACATTGCTCGCTCTGCTTGCTATGCGCTTTTATATCTTCTACATGGTAATTCTGGCGATAGTGAGCGGTCTATTCTTTGGAATCGGTTCAACCAGCGCAAAGAGTCTTATCCGACAAGTCATCGCGATGTCAGTAATAGCGCTGGCGCTCTTTTATTTCGGCGCAACGCATTTTGCCACTAACCAGTATGAAACTTATGTGAGTCTAAAAGAGGTACAGCTTAGACGAATTGATATGGCGCGCTCAGCCTCGGGGTTTCAGAAAGATGCTGACGTTTCGACGCCCTCCGGCGCACTCGGAGCGATGCCCCTTGGAGTCGCCTATCTCCTACTTGCGCCGTTCCCTTGGCAACTGGGTTCGGTGCGACAAGCGATTGCCTTACCTGAAATGATCCTCTGGTGGTCGTCGCTTCCGTTGCTGATTCTAGGTCTGGGGTTCTCTCTTAGGCATAGGCTTGGGCAGACTGTGCCGATCCTAGTCTTTACCACGTTGCTCACGTTGGCGTATTCAATATTTCAAGGTAATGTCGGCACAGCGTACAGACAGCGTGCGCAGTTGTTAGTCTTCTACCTAATCTTTGTCTCCGTCGGGTTTGTTTTGTTCAACGAGAAGCGAGCGCAGCGTCGGCAGTGTGGGACGAAGATGAATAGTAGAAGAGTCTTGAGCATTAGAGAGGATAAAGCTTGAACGGTTTACTAACAGTTCTCGCCCTCGTGATGTTCGTGGGCATTCTGGTGGTTGCTCCCGCGGACGGTGCGGCGGCAACCCTGCTCACATTGCCTTTGGCTGCCTTTGTCGGCTTCATGATCCTTAGGATTAAGGACGACCGCAAGTTCCTGTTTCGCTTGTTTGTCGCCGCGCTCTTAGCGCGGGTGTTACTGGGCACCTTGATTTACGTCTTTCACTTGCAGGAGTTTTTCGGAGGCGATGCTTTTACTTACGACTTCTTCGGATACGCGCTGTTGCGAACCTGGGATGGCGAAAAGTACTACCAGTCGCTGGTCGACCTTTTTTCCGGCGGGGGCACGTCCAGCGGCTGGGGAATGCTCTATATGGTCGCCGCGATCTACCGATTGATCGGTCGAAACATGCTCGCGGTTCAGTATGTCAATTCCGTTCTGGGCGCGGCTACGGCGCCAATCGCGTACCTGATCGCGCTGGAGATTTTTCCCAACAAGAGGGCGGCGCGAGCCTGCGCTCTTCTTTCGGCGTTCTTCCCTTCACTCGTGTTGTGGTCGGCTCAGGGCTTGAAGGACGGCCCGATCGTGTTTCTTCTGGCAGTGTCCATGCTGGCAACCTTAAAGCTCGGAGAACGATTCAATGTGAAATACCTGGTAGCTCTGGCGCTCGCCCTTTGCTCTCTTATCACGCTGCGGTTTTATGTTTTCTATATCGTGATCATTGCCGTTACAGCAGCTTTTATTTTGGGCCGGCGTCCGCTCTCAGCGCAGTCTTTCGCACGCCAGTTCATCATCATGATCACGATTGGCCTGGTGCTGGCATACTTCGGAGTGAGTCGCTATGCGTCTGCGCAATTCGAGACGTTCGGCAGCCTTCGGCAGTTGCAGATAATGCGTCTGGATGCGGCCCAATCGGCCCAGTCCGGCTTCGGAGAAGACGTTGACATTTCGACGCCCTCCGGCGTCCTCAGCGCTATTCCGCTGGGGTTCAGCTATCTGATTTTCGCGCCGTTTCCCTGGCAGTTTGGTTCGCTGCGGCAGATCATGACCTTGCCTGAAATGATCGTGTGGTGGGCGTGCATTCCGTTACTCGTGCTGGGCTTGTGGTTCACGATAAAACATCGAGTGAGACAGGTGGCGCCGATTCTCATCTTCACGGTCCTGCTTACCCTTACGTACTCTGTCCTTCAGGGAAACGTCGGTACTGCGTATCGGCAGCGCGCGCAACTCCTGATCTTTTATTTTGTCTTCGTGGCTGTGGGTTTCGTCCTCGTAAGAGAAAAGAGAGAAGAGGCAATGCGGAAGCGAACGGAGCAGAGGCAGAAGCAGAAAGCATCTCCGCCCAGGCCGCGATGGCGGCCGGAGACGAGAACAGACGCCGATCAGATGCCCGCCGAAGGCTAGGCACCTCCAAGTTTGCAAACTAGAAACTTGCCGCTTCTTGAAATATCCTGGCTAGCGCGCCGGCGTTCTTACCGACAGAATAGTTATCTTCGACGAGTTGTCTGCCGGCACTGCCTAAGCCGGCAGCGCGCTCTCGATCATGGAACAGAAGCCGTAATGCTTCGAACCAATCGTTCACCGTAACTGCGGCCAGTCCGACATCCGCTTGTTGCAGAACGTCTTTGTTAGCGCCGATCGGACTGACCACGACGGGGATGCCCACGGCCATATAGATGATCATCTTGAAAGCGCATTTTCCAAGCGACCATTCAGTATCGGGCAGCGGCATCAGTCCAACGTCCATTCGCTGAACTAACTGAACTTCGCGCGCTCTCGACCACCGCTCAAAACTCCATTGGTCGGGCGAGATTCTCTTGAATGAGGGTTTGCGATCGCAAACGACCACGAGTTTCGTTTCCGGATGCTGCGTCAGGAAGTCGGCCAGGGGCTCTTCCAGGCTTTCGAGACATCGGAGGTTGGACGACGTGCCTGTCCATCCGACTACCCAGGACCTGTCTTGCGGCTTCGGGAGTGGTTGCCACCGATCAGTGTCTATCGACGTCGGCACAACCCAGACCCTGGCTCCTGCGCATCGGTAGTGCTCAGCCAGGAACTCGTTACCGGCTATTACGCCGTAGCACTTAATGGCTATCTCTTCGGAGAAAGCTGAATCGCCAGTCAACCAGATGGCATCGTCCACATCAAAGAGCCGTTTGCTGCTGGCCCAGTGCTCGAGCGTTAATCTTCGCGGGACGAGTTCCCGCTCGAGCCAGGTAATGTCACTCGTTCTCGCGGCTAGCAATCCGGGAACACGAGCCGCGGTCTTACAAGCGTCTACCAGGAATCGAATTGGCGGAGAGATTTTCGGCGTGTATTTTCTGAGCCGCAGCGGATACTCGGAAACTTGTATTCCGAAATGAGACAGCGGCTCGATAAACTGCCGGACTCGGAACCGGCTGGAGGGAACATTCCTTCCCGATGTGAGGGCCGTGACTTTGATCATTATGCTGGCAAAGCCATGATTGTGGCTGCTTCTCTCATCGACGACCGAAGAGAAAACCCTCGTGTCGATGGATTTGGCCCCTTTATTCCGACCATTCCAATTGACAGATTATCACTTATAATAGGTCACAACTAGCCACGAATTTGACGGAAAATGGGGCAGACGGATTATCCGCCCTTGTCCTGATGAGACCTGGATTTTCGCACGGAGGGCTTGAATCTGCACGCGGGATCGGTTAAGTTCATCAACCTTCTGGGAAAGATCCCATGACTCTTTTGCCAGGCCACAAATCGCGCTTGCTCCGCGAATCACCACGCCGCTTGCTTAACGAGCCGATTGGCTCGAAGTCCAGCTCAGCCCGGATAAGACTTGTTCATATCATTAACGACGTGTCGATCGGCGGAGCTGAAATGATGCTCTACAAGCTGCTCTCTCAGATGAACCGAGAGCGCTTTGATCCAATTGTCGTCGCTCTTAGAAACCGTGGCCAATTACATCGCCGCATCGAAGCTCTTAATGTACCTGTGTACAACGTGGCGATGCGTTTGGGAATGCCCACCCCTACTTCATGTTGGCGCTTGATCCGACTGATGCGTCGACTGAAGCCGGATTTAATCCAGGGCTGGATGTATCACGGCAGCCTGGCTGCTCTAGTCGGAGGCGCCTTTGCTGGTCGTTCGATACCCGTGGTTTGGAATATTCGGCAGTCACTCAACGGGTTCAATTACGAAAAGCGCGCGACTGCGTTGATCATCAGGGCTTTGGCTCACTTATCAAAGAGCCCCGCTAAGATAATCTACAACTCCAGAATTGCCGCCGCGCAACATGGAGCAATCGGCTATGAACTGCAGGACAGTCTGGTCATCCCTAATGGCTTCATGACGAGCTTGTTCACTCCTTCCCATGAAGCTCGGAGCAGCGTTCGCGTGGAGCTTGGCATCCCTGACGAAACGCTTTTGATTGGACTCGTCAGTCGCTATCACCCCGTGAAAGATCACGCCAACTTCTTGCACGCCGCCGCGCTGTTACTCAAGACACACCCGGATGTGCAATTTGTTCTTTGCGGTGACGGAGTCAATTGGGTTAATCCATCTTTGTGCAAACTGATTGACGACTTGAAGCTGGCTGAGCGCGTGCACCTGCTTGATCAACGTCAGGATATGCCGCGATTTACCGCGGCGCTTGATATTGCAACTTCCTCATCGTGCGCGGAAAGCTTTCCAAATGTCATCGGTGAGGCGATGTCCTGCGGCATTCCCTGCGTCGTGACGGACGTGAGCGACCTGTTGTGGATTGTAGGTGAGACCGGGCGCGTTGTGCCGCCGAGAAATGCGCAGGCCCTGGCCAGCGCAATGCAGGAACTGGTCGAGCTTGGAGTTGAAGGCCGTGAAAAATTAGGAAGAGCCGCGCGCGAGAGAGTGTTGAAGCACTTCCCGCTCAAGGATATTGACTCCCTTTACGAGGCTCTCTATGAAGACGTGATGGCTCAGCACCCGAAACTGACTTCTTCCAACATTCGCTATCATGAGTTTGCTGAGCAAGCCTCGAATGATGACTGGGAAGAAGCCGTCCAAAGATCTTCAAAAGCCAAGAGAGCCTCGGCGATGGGACACGAGTAGTCGATTGCCGCTCAACCTCGAAGCGTCTGCTTCTATCCTCACGCCGAGTTATGTCACACGAACTTATTCGTCCAGGAGACGGACGCGGCTCGGCTCAACTCAGTGAGCAGATGACCGCTACCTCGCGGCATCTTTCCTCTGACTCGACGTTCCCCCTCGTTTCCGTCTGCATTCCTACATTCAACGCGGCCAGGTGGATTTTGGCCTGTCTCGAATCGGCCCTGGCCCAGTCCTACCGACGTCTGGAGCTGCTGATTATCGATGACGCCTCGACCGATGAGACGGTTGAATTGATCCGCTCGATTGACGATGAACGGATCCGCCTGGTGGTCAACGAGCAAAATATTGGCCTGGCGCGGAACTGGAATAAGTGCATAGAAATGTCGCGCGGGGATTTCATCAAGTTCCTCTTCCACGATGACATCCTGTATCCGGATTGCGTAGAGAAGATGATGCGGTTGCTGCTCTCAAATGGGAATGTCGGACTGGTGTTTTCGCCGCGCGACGTCATTGTGGAAGGGGATCCCGAAGCAGAGTTGACCAAGATTTGGTTGCAGAACTGCACGACCCTCCACACCCGGTTTCGGGCGATCGAAGCCGTCAATCACGGAAGAGAGCTGTTTGTTCAGTACTTGAACCGCGGCTTTCGGGGTAATTGGATTGGCGAGCCGTCGTCGGTACTCATAAGAAAAGAGTGCTTCGCCCGAGTCGGACTATTTAATCCTAATCTGCATCAGGTCTGTGACGTAGAGATGTGGCTGAGGATCATGTTCTCTTATGACATTGGTTTTCTTCCTGAGAAAGTCTCCGCGTTTCGGTTTCATTCCGATTCGACTTCGTTCCGGAACATCACTAGTCGCAGGAACTGCTTTGATCAATTGTGGCTTTTGGAAAGCTTGTCGAACTGTAACACCATCGGGTCGGCGCATCCTGAAATCGAGGGGATTCGCGCCCTCGAGTTACTGCGCTTCGGCAAGACATTCTTGCTGCACCCTTTCGTGATCGGACAATACCTGCGAACGGATCGTGTTGCGCGTCAGGGATTTCAGCACTTGCCAAAGTGGACTAAGTCCGCAGCAGTCTATTCTGCACGGAAGCTATTCCGGCGAGGAGTCCGGGCCAAAGGCTAGCTCCGGGCGCTGTCGGAAGAGCCAGGCACTAAGGCGTGGGCCCTACCCGAGGACCCCCACCGAACCTCGAACCGCGCTGGATGATTTTTGCCCGAAGAGATGCATCACGCCGCCCGCGCCTAAAACGACGATCAGTATCCAGAACGAATAGCGCAGCCGGTATAACGCGCCGATATTATTGACTACCAGACCCAGCGCCACTGCTCCTATTCCCACGATTGCAAAAAGAAGCCACGCGGCAAGTTGCTTGCGCGCGCGCCAAAGCCCTGCCAGAGCAAAACATTCGATCGCGTAGGTGAACAGAGTCTCCAGGCCGGAAAGAAGTCTGCCACTGAAGCCAACTTCTGTGCCCGAGTTCAGCCACATGTTTGGAAACGGCGCGAAGAATCCTATGGCCGCGGCGCGTGGCAGGTAGCGGACAATATCCGCGCGTCCATTGAGGTGCACGCCAGAATCTATGACGGATCCCGGGGCGCTCGTGATCCGCTCCGGGTCAGCGGCTTCCAGGCCAAACCCTGCGCGACGTACTCCGATTTGTTCCGACAAGGGGAGTGCTTGCAATTGCTCGGGAAGGATTCGTCGTCTGGCTTTCGTGTGCTGCTGACTCCAAAATGCGGACTGAAAGTGTGGTGTAATGACGATGGCCGCGATCATGATCGCCGCCAATCCAACATTGCCGATCAGGACGCGCCGGTCACGCAGTAATCGAGCAAGCAGAAACACAGCGAACAATCCAACCATTGAGATCGTCAGATCCCACATCGGCAGGCGGACAATTCTGATCACGACGATCGCCAGCGCCGCAAGAATTCCCACCAGCACACCGCGATGCCAGGGGTAGTCACGCTTTAGACCTCTGGTGATGGCCAGAAACAGGATGAGCACGACGACAAGCAGCAGCGGGTCCCGCAATAGCTGCGTCGTGTGCAACAGCAAGGAAGGCCAAAGGGCGACGATCGTTGCTGCCAGTAAGCCAGCACGATGATCGAAGATTTCTTTTCCTAATCTAAAGACGAGCGCCAGGATTGCCAGGTAGTAAAACAAATTCAGAGGTTCGATCGCCAGGACGCTAAAGCCCATCCAGCGAGAAAAAATAGCCAGCGGCAGTGAGTAAAGTCTTACGTGCAACTGCGTGGGCCACGTGGCCCAGGTCGCTGGACCCTTGTTCTTGAGCACATCAACCAGGTCCGCCGCTTCTTGCTGGTACGGGAAACAATCGGAGGCAAATTCACCGAGTCCAGTGGCACGAAACTGCGCCGGCATCAGTTGGTACCTGCCAACAACGAGAACAACTACTACGACTGAAATGTGCAACAGAGCCGCCGCCACCAAAAAAAGAACTGGACGCGCATTAAGAGTACCCTTTAGTTTCTGGATCGTTTTCTTCATGGACTACCAACTGCATCTTGGACATGGCTGCAAGCGTCCGCTAATATTAAGACCAGTTCCAGCGGAAAGTCATGCTGACAAGGTAGCGCAGAAGAGTAAACAAATCCTTCGGGGCGCGACTCTATCAACAAGAAAACAACGTGTGTGGCATAGCAGGCATTGTTCGCGCTGACGGCGCCTCGGTTGACCGCGAATTGCTCGCGCGCATGAACGCGGCGATTCGGCACCGCGGGCCGGACGACGACGGCTTCTATTTCGGGGACGGCGTAGGGCTCGCGATGCGCCGGCTCTCGATCATCGATCTAAAGACCGGCCAGCAACCGATTCACAATCAGGACCAGACTGCCTGGATCGTTTTCAACGGAGAGATTTACAACTACCGCGAACTGCGCGCGCAACTGGAAAGCCTCGGCCACCAGTTTTATACCGACAGCGACACCGAAGCGATCATCCACGCATACGACGAATACGGAACCGACTGCCCGAAGCATTTGCGCGGCATGTTTGCGTTCGCGATTTGGGACGCGAGAGCCAAGTCGCTTTTTCTGGCGCGCGATCGCGTCGGCAAGAAGCCTCTGCTTTACGCACAAGTCAACGGCCAGTTGGTTTTTGGTTCTGAGTTCAGCGCGCTGCTCGAGCATCCGGCCGTCAGCCGCGACGTCGACTTTGAAGCGCTTCACTACTATCTCGCATTCATTTGCGTCCCCGCGCCGTTGACCGCGTATCGCGCGATCAGAAAACTCGAGCCGGGCCATTCACTGTTGTGGCGCGACGGCGAGATTAAGATCGAGCGTTACTGGCAACTCGATTTTTCAAAGAAGGTCGACGTCAGCGAGGCGGAAGCCGGCGAACGCGTGGTTGAGTTGCTGCGCGAAGCAGTGCGCGTGCGCTTGATGTCGGAAGTGCCGCTGGGCGCTTTTCTTTCGGGCGGCATCGATTCCAGCGCCGTCGTCGCATTGATGGCCCAGGAATCGTCAGAGCAAGTCAAAACTTTTTCGATCGGATTCGACGAGCAGGATTTCAGCGAACTGCATCACGCGCGGCGCGTCGCCGAGCACGTCGGCGCCGATCACCACGAGTTCATCGTGCGGCCGGATGCTCTGGAGATTCTGCCGACGTTGGTCGAGCATTACGGCGAGCCGTTCGCGGATTCGTCGGCGATTCCCAGTTACTACGTCTCGCGCGAAACTCGTCGTTATGTAACGGTCGCGCTGAATGGCGACGGCGGCGATGAATGCTTCGCCGGTTATCAGCGCTATGCGGCCATGAGTATTGCGCAGAAGTATGGCGCGCTGCCTGGAGCGGGCGCGATTGCCCGGATGTCGCGAGCATTTCCCGGCTTCGAGGGCGGACCCAACACCCTGCGACGCGCGAAGCGTTTCATTACGGTCGCTTCCAAGGCTCCAGTCGAGCGCTATCTGCGCTGGATCAGCGCGTTCGATGAGGATGCCAGGCGCAATTTGTATTCTGATAACTTCCGGCACGAGACTTCGAAATACCGCACGGCCAGCATCATCGAGCCCTGGTTTGCCAAAGCGAACGGCGCGGGCATTGTTGATGCTTCGCTGCTGACTGATACGATGACTTATCTGCCGAACGATCTGCTGGTGAAAATGGACATTGCCAGCATGGCCGTGTCGTTGGAAGCGCGTTCGCCGTTTCTCGATCATCATGTGATGGAATATGCTGCCAGCTTGCCGGAAAGATTGAAGCTGCGTGGCCTGACGACGAAATACCTGCTGAAGCGCGTGCTGAAAAAATTAGTGCCCGAAGAGAATTTGACGCGCAGCAAGATGGGTTTCGGTGTGCCGATCGGTTACTGGTTTCGCGGCGCGATGCAGCAGTTTTTGCGCGAGACATTGCTCTCTGACAAAGCGCTGGGCCGTGGGTTGTTCAAGCCAGAGGCCGTGCGAAGTTTTGTCGATCGGCATGTCGAGGCCAAGGCCGATCATTCGCAGCGGCTGTGGTCGCTGTTGATGCTTGAGTTATGGTTCGAAAGATTTATTGACTAAGAAGTTTTCAGTTTTGAGTTTTAAGTTTTGAGTAAATCCATCTGAAACTGAAAACCGAAAACTGAGAACTCAAAACTAAACCGGAGGTTATCGATTGAAAGGCGTCGTTCTTGCTGGAGGTTTAGGTTCGCGGCTGAGGCCGTTGACGGCGGTGACGAACAAGCACCTGCTGCCCGTTTACAACCAGCCCATGATCTATTACCCGATTCAGACGCTGGTCAACGCCGGCATCACCGACATCATGATCGTCACCGGCGGAAACTCAGCGGGCGACTTCCTGAAACTTTTGGGCAACGGAAAAGCTTTCGGACTGAAGCATCTGAATTACACTTATCAGGAAGGCGAGGGCGGAATTGCGGCGGCGCTCGCGCTGGTCGAGCACTTCGCCGCCGGCGGGCCGGTTTGCGTGGTGCTCGGCGACAATATCATTCAGGGAAATATTCGTGCGGCGGTCGAGTCGTATCGCGAGCAAGGCAAGGGTGCGAAAATTCTTTTGAAGAAAGTCGCGGACCCGCAACGCTTCGGCGTTCCGCAGCTCGATGGCCAGCGGGTCCTGAAAATCGAAGAGAAGCCGGCAGAGCCAAAGTCCGAATACGCAGTGATCGGAGTCTACATGTACGATGGGCGGGTGTTTGAAATCATTCACGTTTTGAAGCCGTCGGGCCGCGGCGAATTGGAAATTACCGACGTGAACAATGCTTATATTGAGCGGGGCGAGATGACCTGGGATGTGCTGGAGGGCTGGTGGAGCGACGCGGGCACTTTTGAAAGTCTGCTGCACGCTTCGAACCTGGTCGCCGAGACCGGGGCAAACAATTTGGAGCTCGAGAATGCAGCAGAGGCCGGCGCTAATGTCTGAGTTTCAAATCGGCGACATCAATGATGTGGTGGTGCGCGAGCTGCGCAAGTTCGACGATCGGCGCGGCTGGCTGACGGAATTGTTTCGTCATGACGAACTTGCCGCTGAATTTTTTCCGGCTATGGCCTACATTTCTTCGACCAGGCCGGGCGTCGCCCGCGGACCGCACGAGCACGTCGATCAAGCCGACCTGTTTTGCTTCATCGGCCCTTCGAATTTCAAACTTCGCATGTGGGACAACCGGCCCGATTCGCCGACGTTCCGCCGCGTCATGACCCTGGTCGTCGGTGCGGATAATCCCACCGCCGTGATGGTCCCCAAAGGCGTCGTCCACGCTTATCAGAATATCGGCAGCGGAGACGGCATCGTGATCAACTGCCCAAACCGTCTCTATATGGGCGAGCAGCGACGCGAACCAATTGACGAGATTCGACACGAAGACGATCCGGAAACGATCTTTCGGATGGACGATTAGTGAAAGTTCTTCGCATCATTGCTCGCC
>DASZZL010000056.1:0-34770 GCA_035545035.1 Pyrinomonadaceae bacterium | reverse complement strand
ATCGGCCAGGTTTGATACCAGTGACCCTCAGGCGAAACCGTTATGATCGGGGCGTTTCCGAAGCGCCACAAAAGGAGCGAACGGTGTGCGCCAGATTCTAGCAAACGCAAGCCCGGATTGTCTAAGAATACTTGTCGGTAGCGGCAAGCAAAGGTCAAGAAGGGCCCGCGCTCCCAGCGTCTAATTCCGCAACGAATGCACCGGCGCGGGAATGCGCCCGCCGCGGCGAATGAACTGCTCCGACGAAAAGCGGTTTACCGCCATGATCGGCGCGCTGCCGAGCAAGCCGCCGAACTCAACCATCTCGCCGACCTCGCGACCGGGCACCGGAATGATGCGCACGGCTGTCGTTTTATTGTTCATGACGCCGATAGCCATTTCGTCAGCGATGATCGCTGAGATCGTTTCGGCGGAAGTTGAGCCGGGCACGGCCACCATGTCGATCCCGACCGAACAAACGCTGGTCCACGCTTCCAATTTTTCCAGAGTCAAAGCGCCGACGCGCGCGGCTTCGATCATGCCGGCATCTTCCGAAACCGGAATGAAAGCGCCACTCATCCCGCCAACTGAATTGCTGGCCATCGCTCCGCCCTTCTTAACGGCGTCGGTAAGCAAAGCCAGCGCCGCGGTCGTGCCGTGTGTGCCGGCGCGCTCAAAGCCCATAGCCTCGATTATGTTTGCGACCGAATCCCCGGGCGCAGGCGTTGGCGCCAACGACAGATCGATTATGCCGAACGGAATTCCCAAACGACGTGCCGCCTCGCGGCCTACCAACTCGCCGGCGCGCGCGAGTTTGAATGAGAGTTTCTTGATGACTTCGGCGAGATCATGCAGCGGAAGATCCTCAGGCGCTTGCTGTACCGCATGATTGACGACGCCGGGACCGGACACGCCGACGTTCAGCACCGCTTCCGGTTCGCCGATGCCGTGAAACGCGCCGGCCATGAATGGATTGTCTTCGACGGCGTTCGCAAAGCAGACGAACTTTGCGCAAGCCAGGCCGCCACGATCACGCGTGCGTTCCGCCGCGTCTTTGATCAGACGGCCAACCCGCGCAACTGCGTCCATATTGATTCCGGCGCGCGTAGTCGCTGCGTTTACCGATCCACACAGACGTTCAGTCGAGGCGAGCGCTTCCGGGATCGAGTCGAGAAAATCGCTTTCGTTGTGCGTGAAGCCCTTGTGAATCAGCGCCGAATATCCGCCGATGAAATCGACGCCAACCGCGCCCGCCGCTTCGTCAATCGCGCGACCGAGATCGACCGGATTGCCTTGCGCGCCTTCGGTCAAAATTGAAACTGGCGTCACCGCAATGCGCTTGTTGGCAATGCGGATACCGATCTCGTCCCCGATTTGATCGACGGTATTCACCAGGCTCGCCGCCACGCGCCCAATCTTTTCGCGCACGCGCTCGGACGTGCTTTCAATCGAGTCAGTGGCGCAATCGCGCAAGCTCAAGCCGAGCGTCACGGTGCGAATGTCGAGATGTTCCATCTCGGTCATGCGCACGGTTTGCAGGATTTCGGCTTGGGAATATTCCACAGGGTTTCAAGTTTCAGGTTTCAAGTTTCAAGTTGTGATTTGTCGTCTGGATCCAGACCTGAAACCTTTAACTTGAAACCTGAAACCAGGGTTTATCCCATCACCTTGCTGAGCAGAAGCAGCACGAGAAAAACGACGAACAGCGCGAGCGCAACCAGCACGAAGCGGAGACTGGGATCGTAAGTGGCTTCCTCAATCATGGCCGAAGAGACGTGGCGAATTTTCTCGACGCGTTTGACATTGTCCGCCAACGCTTCACGAGTCGCGGTTGAGGCACGATGCAGACTGTCGCGCGCCTTTTCGTACTTGCCGGTTCTTGAAATCGGCAAAGATTCCGAATCCGCCCTTTTTGTCGAGTCATCCGCAGCGCTTGTCGGCGGTGTTGGTTCGACTTTCGTCGCCGGTTGCGACACTGCCCCAACGCTTTCATTAGCGGCGACGCTCTCAACTGCCGGCGCTGACTTCTCCGCCGCAACTTGCGGTGCAGATTCTTCAGCCGGTTCCGAGAGGGATTTACCGCACTCGGGACAGAACATCGCCGGTTCGCGAACAGACGCGCCGCACGAAGCACAGCGATGTGAAATTTCAGGCTGCGACATGAATTCCGAATTGCCGAACTATTGATGGTAACCGGACTCTGTCCGAGTCAAAAACGCGCATAAATTCCCAATCCGAAATTCTCAGATTCGATGCATCGCATTGAACAAATCTTCGCGCTGCGCATAGATGTGCACACCGAGCTGCTGACCTTCAGCTCGAAAACGTTCTTTCAATTCGGTGGCTGACGCCTGTGCACTTGAGGTGTTCGCGATGATGACCATCGCAAATTTGCCCTGCACCACGGTCTGATTGATGTCCACGATGCTGCAACCGGCCTCGGCCAAAATTTGCGACACGCCGGCAACGATCCCCGGATGGTCCATGCCGAAGACCGAGATAATCAGCCGATCAGCCGAGCCCTCATGCGGCGTCTCGCCGAACGATGCGCCGACTGAAGTGAATGTCGAAGGGGCCGCGCCGCCGTTTTTGCTCAACGCCGGCTCGACGGTTCGATAGATATCGGTAACCAGTTGCTCAACCGCAGCCTCGTCCGCGGACGTACCCAGGCGCTCGTAGATAGCGCGAGTGATGCGATAGATCAACTCTTCATTAGCCATTTTCGATTGCCAATTGCCGGATGAAGTTAGCCGCAAAAAGGCACAAAAGGCGCAAGAAAAATCAAAAGAAGTCTGGAATCACTACCAAGCTTATCTCTTGCGCCTTTTGTGCCTTTTCGTGGCTAATCTTACGACAGTCGGAAATGTTTACTTCCGTCCGTTGTCGCCGCCCAGAGAGCGTGCGGCTTCGCGCAGTTCTTCGGATTCAGTCTCGGCTAAGTCAACCCGATCGACAATCCCCACGACCGCTGCCTCGATCGACATGTCCTGATTGCCGATGGCCGTGCGCGCGGCTTTGCCGAACGCGCACATCACCGTCTCTCCGGTGCCGGCGCCCAGACGATCCGCGACCACGACGACGTTCTTAGTCGGCTGTTTGTCCAGGTCGAACGGATGCACGACCAGAAAACGCACGCCTTCAAGGTCGGGCGTCTTCTTCGTTGACCAGACAGTGCCGATGACTTTGCCCAGGAACATGAGTTTCAGGTTTCAGGTCTCAAGTTTAAAAGGCGTCAGGTTCTTAACTTGAAACCTGAAACCTGAAACTTGAAACCAGCTAAGCTTTAGCGAACACCTCCGCCGGATCACCGATATCGCGCGCCGAGGGCGTAATAATCGTGCGCGGTCCAACGTAAATCTTCTCGCCCTTTTGAATCGCGCGGCGCACGTCATCTTCGCTGACAAATTCCGAAGCCTTTCGTCCGTTCGCCGACGCCGGCGACGCGGGCTGCGCATTAGCCTCGCTCGCACGGTGCGGCGCACGTTCTTCACGCGCCGGTTGAGGTGATGGCGCGGGCATCTCTGGTTGTCGGTTTGCCAGAAAACGATCGACGATAGAAGCGATTTCTTCGCGACTAACTTTCGGCGCTCCGCCTCCGCGTGATGTTGCGGCTGCGGTAGCAGCGCGACTCGCGGCCCGAGGTTGTTGCGGCATTGCAGTCGCTTGCGCGGCAACTGCCGGTCGTTTGCTGGCGACTGGGCGCGTTTCAAATGCCACGCGTTTAATATCCAGCAAGTGCAGCGGCGAGATGTTGTCCGAAGTTACGTTGCCACCCCACGACCCACAGCCCAGCGTCATCGATGGCGGCAGCGCGGTCGAAAATCCAATCGCGCCGTGCGTCGTCGGCGTGTTCACGGTTACGCGCGCCGCCGGCATCTCAGCGCCGTAGCGCACCGCCGCTTCGCGCGAGCGCGTGTGAATGCCGGCGGTGTGGCCCATGCCGCCGTAATGCAGCACTTCGTTGCAGCGCGCGGCGCCACGCTCGATCCCGTCTTCGACATAGAAAGCCAGAATCGGTGACAGCTTCTCCATCGACAGTGGAAAGTCACGACCCACGCCGCCGACCTCAGCCATGATGCAGCGCGTTCCCGGCGGCACACTCAGGCCCGCCATGTTCGCAATCACTTCGACTGACTTGCCGACGATTGCCGGATTCAAAGTTCTCTGCGGCGTCGCTACCACTCGCGCGAGTTGATCGGCTTCCGATGCGCTGATGAAATAACCGCCTTGCAGTTTGAATTGCTCGCGCACTGCCATTTCAATCGGAGCGTCGACGATGATCGCCTGTTCCGAAGCGCAAATCGTTCCGTTGTCAAAGCATTTGCTGGTCAGAATGTCTTGCACGGCTTTGGGAACGTCGGCGGTGCGTTCGATGAAAACCGGCACGTTGCCGGGGCCGACGCCAAACGCCGGCTTGCCTGACGAATACGCCGCGCGCACCAGACCGATGCCGCCAGTCGCCAGGATCACCGCGGTCTGCTTGTGCTTCATCAACGCTTCAGTGCCTTCGATCGTCGCGGTGGTCATGCAGCCGATCGCGTCAGCGGGCAAGCCTTCTTTCACGCCGGCCTCGCGCATAACCTTCGCTGTTTCGTTGATGCAGCGCGCGGCCGAAGGATGCGGCGACATCACGATCGCATTGCGCGACTTGATCGCGATCAGGATTTTGAAGATGGCTGTTGAAGTAGGATTGGTGGAAGGGATGATGGCGGCCACGACGCCGCGGGGACTGGCAATCTCGACTACGTCTTTGGTTTCGCTGACAACGCCGACGGTGCGGAGGTTCTTGAAATAGTTCCAAACATCTTCGGCGGCAAAGCGGTTCTTCTCGTGCTTGTCAACAGGGATGCCGTAACCGGTCTCTTCAACGGCGAGCGTCGCAATGCGTGGTGATTCGCGCAGCGCCGCTTTGGACATGGCCTCGCAGATGCGATCGATTTTGGCTTGATCGAAGCGCGCGATTTCAAGTTGTGCACGATGCGCCGCGTCAACCAGGTCGCGAGCTTGCTGGACGGAAATAAGATCCTTGTCGGCCGACACCATTCACCTCCGGTGCATTGCCGATTGCCAATTTCAAAACAAAACCAATCGGCAATCAAAAACCGGCAATCATTTCGCTCTTTCTTTGGCGCTCTCGCGGCTGCCGAGCGAACGTCCGGCGTCGCCCTGGCCTAACTGGCCGCGCGCTCCGCCCGGCAACTGCGACTGTTCGTCGGGGCTGTATCCCGTGCGGCCGCTGAGGGGCAGTACGCGCTCGACCTCCGCATGGGGCCGCGGAATCACGTGCACGCTAATCAATTCACCTACGCGTCGCGCGGCCGCAGCTCCAGCGTCAGTCGCGGCTTTCACCGCGCCTACGTCGCCGCGCACAAACACGGTCACGTAACCGGCGCCGATGTATTCCTTTCCCAACAGTTGTACGTTTGCTGCTTTGACCATCGCGTCCGCTGCCTCAACGGCGCCGACAAACCCTTTGGTTTCGACCATTCCGAGTGCTTCAAGGGACATCTCCATCAGTCCTCACTTTTCAAGATTGTAGAAGTTAAAAAACAAAATCGGATCAGACTTTGTGAACGCCTTCAAGCTACCACCCCGCGCGTCAAGAATCAAGAGAGACTCGATCGCGAAATCAATAAGTTTGACAACGTTTGCGAGCGGGCGTTATATTGCGACCACCGTAGCGAACTACTTGAATTGATGGCTTTCGAGTCGCGCAATCACTCGGCGTCTAGTTTTATAGTTCTAACACCAGGCGACGAGTTCGCTTCCTCGCAGGAACGGCATTACCGGGGCTGGCTCAAAACTGAAATGGCGACAAGCATCGGAGAAAAATTGCGAGTCGCACGCGAGACGCGCGGGATTGCTCTACGCGATATTTCTGAGCAAACACGCATTTCGATGCGCTATCTCGAGGCGATCGAGACCGACGATTACCGTCGGCTGCCGGGCGGCATCTTCAATCGCAGTTTCATTCGCGCTTATGCCAAGCACATCGGCTACGACGAGCAGCAGGCGCTCGAAGAATATTCCACCATGATGCACGAACATGGTGAATCGACCGACGAAGTCCCCACGACGCCAGTACGATCTCTGGTCTACACGGATGATGGAGGGAGCCGCTCGCCGCTGATGACTGCGCTGCTCGCGGTGATTATTCTCGCGGTTCTGTCTCTCTGCGTCTGGGCGGCATGGTATTTCTACGAGCACAGAGTTAGGCGGAAAACCCAGGCGCCGAGCCATGCGAGTCAGAGCCTTGCGGTGGACCGGAATTTGATTACGATTCAGAATGCCATTGCGGCTGCCCAGTCGCGAGTTATGGAACCGCGAAATCCAAAGGAGGACAAGAACGAACCTGTTGCCTAAGCCTGGGCCTTGCGAGCAGACTGCGCGCTGCGCAGCGTGCGTGGGCGTGCGCGATCTGGCAAGATCGTTCAGTGCAAATCCGAATAGACCGTGCCCGCATGAGAGTGCGGGCCATTTTGTTTTTGGCGTGCGGCGACTCGTCGCCGCTGTTCATCAACGATGAAGTTACTTTTAATAGAGGAGTCAGAATTGAAAAGCTATGATCACTGAAAACATTTCTGAAGGGCTGACCTTCGATGACGTTTTGCTGGTACCGTCGCGCTCGGACATCTTGCCGACCGAAACGGACACATCGACGCAATTCACGCGCGGAATTCGCCTCCAGATTCCGCTCTGCTCGGCGGCGATGGACACAGTCACCGAAGCTTCGCTGGCGATCGCCATCGCGCAGCAAGGCGGCATCGGCGTGGTGCACAAGAACCTGAGCGTCGAGCGCCAGGCCGAAGAAGTCGACAAAGTGAAGCGCTCCGAATCCGGCATGATCGTCGATCCGGTCACGATTCGTCAGGATCGGCCCGTGCGCGAAGCGCTCAACGTGATGCAGCGTTATCACATCAGCGGCGTACCCGTCGTCGACGAAGACGGGCATCTGGTCGGCATCATCACCAATCGCGATCTGCGCTTCGAAACGCGTTTTGAATTGCCGGTTTCGGACGTGATGACGAAACAACCGCTGGTGACTGTGTCAGTCGGCACGACGCTTGACCAGGCCAAAGCGGTTCTGCAGGAGCATCGCATCGAGAAACTTCTAGTCATCGACGGCGACAAACTTCTGAAAGGCTTGATCACAGTCAAGGACATTCAAAAGGCGATCAAGTATCCGACTGCCGCGAAAGATGACCTCGGCCGGCTGCGCGTGGCCGCCGCGATCGGCGCGACCGGCGACTTCAAAGAACGCGCCGCTGAATTAGTCAAAGCGCGCGTCGATTGTCTGGTCGTGGACACCGCGCACGGACATTCCTCGCGGGTCATCAACGCCGTGCGCGAAATCAAACGCAGTTATCCGGACGTGCAACTGATGGCCGGAAACGTCGGCACCGGCGACGGCGCGCGCGAGTTAATCGAAGCCGGCGTTGACGGAGTCAAAGTTGGCATCGGCCCGGGCTCGATCTGTACGACGCGTGTGGTGACGGGCGCCGGCGTGCCGCAGATTTCGGCGATTCAATCATGCAGGGAGGCCGCGCGCGGGAGCGGCGTGCCGATAATCTCGGACGGCGGCGTGAAGTTTTCCGGCGATATGGCCAAGGCAATTGCTGCCGGCGCGGATGTCGTGATGATCGGATCGCTTTTCGCGGGCACGGAAGAAGCGCCCGGCGAAGTGATTCTCTATCAAGGTCGCAGTTTCAAAATGTATCGTGGCATGGGCTCGATCGGCGCGATGCGCGAAGGCTCGCGCGATCGTTACGCCCAGGAGCAGACCGAGGCCGAATCGAAGTTGGTGCCCGAAGGGATCGAAGGTCGCGTGCCCTACCGCGGCACGCTGGCTGAGATGGTCACGCAACTCGTCGGCGGCCTGCGATCGGGCATGGGCTACACCGGCTGTCGCGATATCAAGGAATTCCAGGAGAAGACGCGCTTCCTGCGCGTTACGGCGGCGGGCCTCCGCGAGTCGCACGTGCACGACGTGGTAATCACCAAGGAAGCGCCGAATTATCGGTTGGAATAAGCCGGCAAGATGCCGGCGTTCCGCTGGCAAGGATGCCTGCGCTCCTATCACCGCATCACCAACAACACATCCGTCAGACGGTTCACTACATCGAGCAGCGTGCGGCCTGACTTCTCAAAGTGACCCGCGGCAGCTTCATCTTCCGCCGCTGACGCCCCGGCCGCTGAGCCAGCGAGCTTCAGGTAATACTGCTCCAGGGCCGGCGTCGATCGAAAATATATCTCGAGTTGATCTAAACCTTCGCGCACGTTGCGCAAGCTGTTTTTGACCGAAGCTTTGTTCTTCTCATGCTGCTCGAGTGCTGCCGGCGACGCCTCGTTGCGCCGCGCCGCCTCGTCAACTTGCTCCAGCCCTTTGGCCACGCCCCCAAGTACGTAAACGAATCTCGTAAGATCCTTGATTTGGATCGCGATGCGTGAAGCCCCATCGGTGCGCACGTCAGCATCTGCCTGCACCGAAGTTTTCCTGGGCGTAGCTTTCGCGCGAGTTGTACGCGAGCGCGTTTGCGCGAGGGCGGTCGCAGGTAAAGTTAATAGACAAGCGATAGCCAAGACGGCGATGCGATTCATTGGACTCCTCCGGTCGTCACTCAAAGCTGCATGCTGGTACAATTCACAATTCCGATAGCTGCTAACACCCGCCCGCTACCACAGGCGGTTCTGACCGCAATGATGCGACAGCGAACCCTGAAAGTCGAACGGCTTGGCCGCGTCGAATACGCTGCCGGGCTCGACATTCAAAAGCAAACTGAGCGCGCGGTTTTGACGGGCGAACAACCGGATACGTTGCTTCTCCTCGAGCATCCGCACACGCTTACGCTCGGCCGGCGCGCCGTTGATGGCGGGATCATTGCTCCGGATGAAATTTTGAAAGCACGTGGCATTACCGTTTTTGAAACGAATCGTGGCGGCAAGGTGACGTATCACGGCCTGGGGCAGATCGTCGGCTACCCGATTATCAGCTTGAGTCCCGATCGCGAAGACGTGCATCGCTACGTGCGCGATCTGGAAGAAGTCTTGATCCGCGCCATGAGTGATTTTGGGATTGATGCCTTTCGCATCCAGGGCTTGACCGGCGCGCACACATCGCGCGGCAAAGTAGCCGCCATTGGTGTGCACATCGCGCGCTGGGTCACGACACACGGCTTCGCGCTGAACGTGAACACCGATCTCAGTTACTTTAATTTGATTGTCGCCTGCGAAGGCGAACCCGTTACTTCGATGAAGGAATTGCTGGGACGCGAAGTTGAGATGAGCGCGGTCGAAGATCGGATCATAGAGCGCTTCGCGGAAGTGTTTGAGATGAAACCGAATTGCCACAAAAAGGCACAAGAAGCACAAAACGAAGAGAGCAGAGTTGCGTGCACTCCTTAGCCCTCTTTTCAGTGTTGTTTTGACTTTGCGCCTTTTGTGCCTTTTTGTGGCTTAATCTAACTTGCATGCAGACACTCCAACTCATCAAAGAAGCCGCCGCGCGCATCGCGGGACGCATTCATCGCACGCCGGTCGTCACTTCGCGCTCATTCAACGAGGTCGCCGGCTGCGAAGTGTTCTTCAAATGTGAAAACCTGCAACGCGCAGGCGCGTTCAAAGCGCGCGGCGCGACTAACAAGATCCTTTCGCTGACGGATGATGAAAAGAAGCGCGGCGTAGTCGCCGTCTCTTCCGGCAACCACGCGCAGGCCGTGGCGCTGGCCGCACGGGAAGCAGGCATTCGCGCAGTCGTCTGCGTCCCAGAGGACGCGCCGAAAATGAAAATCGCGGCTACGCGCGGTTATGGCGCGGACATTCGCTTCTTCGATCGCCAGCACGACGATCGCGACGCTTTCGGGCGCGAGATCGCGGAACGCGAAGGTCTGACGATGGTTCCGGCTTACGATGACTATCTAATCATGGCGGGACAGGGAACGTGCGGCCTGGAATTTCTTGAAGAAGTCCCGGACCTGGATTGCATCCTGACACCCTGCAGTGGCGGCGGATTGTTTGCCGGCGTCAGCACCGCGGCCAAGTCAATCAAGCCGACTATCCGTTGCTTTGCCGTCGAACCTGAGACCGCTAATGACACGCAGCAATCGTTTCGCAAAGGCGAACGCGTCACGATTCCGCCTCCGCCAACGATCGCTGATGGCCTACGCGTGCAGACGCCGGGCGTGCTCACTTTTCCCATCACCCGCGCGAATGCCGAAGACGTTTTGACGGTAACGGACGAAGAAATGATCGCCGCCATGCGCTTCATGCTTTTTCGCATGAAACTGCTGGTTGAGCCTTCGGGCGCGGCTGCGGCGGCCGCGGTTCTTGGGCGCAAAACCCCCGGCGACTGCAAGCGCGTGGGTGTTGTGCTCTCTGGCGGTAACATCGACGCGGATGCGCTGGCTAGCCTGATCTCCTGCTAAAGATAGTTATTGACTTGCCACACAAACAGGCGTAAGAAAAGTTTGTTTTCATAATCTCAATCAAAAAGGCGGACTTCGCCGATGAAAAGCGCTGCCGCGTTGCCGCGTGCTCGCAAAGACGGTCTTGTGAGCAAGGAACTGCACGGAGAGACGCTCGTTTATGATTTGGAAAGAGACGAGGCCCACTGCCTTAATCAAACCGCAGCGCTCGTCTGGAAGCGTTGCGATGGAAAAACCACGGTCGCAAAGATGGCTGCTCTGCTTCAGCAGCAGCTTGGCGCATCAGTCGATGTGGACATCGTATGGTTAGCAATCAAACAGCTTGAACGCTTTCACCTGATCGAGAACGGCGAGGAAACGAGAATCGTCGTGCCGTCCGTGTCGCGCCGAGCGTTAGTATTGAAGTACGCGCCGGCCGCGCTGGCTCTGCCGGTGATCATGTCGATTAGCGCGCCTGCCGCGGCTCAGGCGGCGACGCCGACCCCGACCCCGACCCCCGATCCTTGCGCGACACCACCATTTCCCCTGGGTTGTCCTTGCGGGAATGACAGTGATTGCGCTTCGTTTAATTGCAACGCGGGAACCTGTGGCCCGGCGCTCAAACCAAACCCTGGGGGCTAACTCCCAAGAGCGCACTTTGGAACCAAACGCATCTCCAGCCGCGCGCTGATTGCCTTCTTGCAAAGCGCTAAAACGACGTAAACGCCGCTCGTCTGATCATCCTGGCGGCCGATGAAGCTTCTCATCCCAGCAATCCAAACCAACCGTAAGCATTCAGCACTTCACCGCCAAGAAATGAAGCAAGGTTCGCGACGATGATCGCAATGAAATCACGCCACATGGAAGCTTTGCCAACTTGCTCTGCTTCGCCATAAGCCAGCCAGAACAAAACGCACTCAGCCACGGGCGCGAACGTTTCAGCCACCACCAGATACATTGCCCGTGAGACGTTGGCTAGTGCCAGCGGCAACACAAGCACGACGATCGGATACGTGCATGCGGTCAACCACACGCCGGCAAACAGTCTGCGCTTCAGCGAATGTCGCTGCGACAAACCGATCAACAGAATCGGCATCTCGATCAGAATCGAGAATAAGTAACCGAGCGGAAGGAAATGCCAGAGATTGGAAGGGGACATGAGAATTACAGAAGGCAGACGGCAGTAAGCAGTAGGCAGCAGGCAAATTGGCTATTCAGGTCTCGGACTCGCATTCTGCCCTTTGCTTTTTGCCTACTGCCTTCTGTTGTTCTAAATCATTCGCAACAGAAACGGCGCTTCGGCCAGCACGTGCGCCATGGCCACCGCAAAATAAATGTCGCGCGTGGCCGCATAGTTCATTGAGAAGCTCATCCACAGCACCCCGACCACAAACAAGCTGCAGATGAGAATGGTCGCGATCAATTTCGGAAAGCCGCCGCGGCGGCGTGCCAGCGGAATCGTCTTCGTGCTCCAGACCGCACCGGTCGCGCCGATCATCGGTAGCGCGATGATCCACACGCCGTAATGCAACATCTCCAGAAAGACATGCATTGACACGAGCAGATGCGTGGAAACGTTGGGCAAGAGTTGCCCTCCCGCATGTTGCGTGATGCGCCACGCCAAACCGTTGTCGTCGGCGAGCGACGGAGTGCCCGAGAGCTGCCAAAGCATTCCCACAATCAGCAACGGCAACAGAATTAGACAGCGACGGTACGTCGACAACCATTCCGAACGCGTGCGTCGCAAGTGTCGATCGAGAAACCACAGCGCAACCAGCGGATGCAAATAGACGATCGCCAGACTGAACAGCTCTGGCGCCAGCCAGTTGACGGCGCACAATCCAAACGCAGCAGGCAAAGCCCATGACCAGTCGCGTCTGGAGTTTTGTTTGCCACGCAAGATCACCAGCGCGGCCAGCCACAAAAGCAGAAGCGTGTTCCACGTCGCAATCGCGACGGGCCAGTTCGCGCCCGACCAAAGGTTCGTGTAATAGAGCGCGGGCAGCGCCACGTACGCGAGTGTGAGAAAACCGATTCCCGCAAACGCGACCGCAAAAAAGTTTCGCGAACGGCCGAAGCGCGCGGGCAAACGCATCAGGAAGTAGCGCAGCTCGAACCAATTGTGCGGGCCCGCGAAGAGAAAGACCGTCACGATCGAAACCTGCAACGGCAGCCAGCTCGCCAGCGCGGCCGACAGACCCGCGCTCGCGATCAGCACGGCCGCGAACAATCTCGCAGACGCTCGCGCGCGATCCGCCGGCCACGTGACGCGCCACGTGGCTAAGGGAATGTTTGCGGCTCGTTCCACTCTATTCCTCGCCCGGTTTCTTTTCGCTCTTCAGCGGCATGATCAACTTCATGCCATCGTCGCCGGGCACGATTTCGATATCCAACCCGCCCGTAGTTGCCTGACCTTTGCTCAGGTTCTCTGGCAGATTCCGCCAACGATAAGAACCCGGAGGGCCGGCATTCGCGCGCACGATCATCGTCGTCATGCCCAGAACTGCCGCGAACATGACTGCGGCCGCGATCATCTTACGATTGCGACGTTGATTCGAACGCGCCAGCCACACGCCGGCGAACGACACGGCCAGAAACATGAACAAGCCGGCCATCATCGTTCGCGTCGAGCTGTGCATCACGCGCTGAGTCATCGACTCGTTCACCGACCCGTCGCCGGCCGCTTCGCGAATGCGCTTCAAAGTTTCCTGCGAAATTTGCAAGCGCGCTTCGTAGGCCTTGGCATCGGTCGCGATCGAGAGGCCAGTGTGAAAAACGATCTTGCCGGGCGTCGGCGTGACTTTTGGGCGTGCAATATCGCCAAATGCGTAGATGGCGCTGGCCGCCAGCATCACAGCCGCGGCGCAAATCACAACGAATCTTTTCATGAGCTACCTCCAATGGCGCAAGCCGAACAGGTTTGCGTAAACAGATTTTCAACGGCGGGGAGTATAGCGCAAAAGCATTTGCTTGGATGCCGAATTCAACGCGCCGGTGCTAGAATGTTCTCATCAAGTGAGGTAAATGCGATTGGCCCGCGAACTCCAGGTTCTAAATCAAAAACCTCGTCAACCAAAGCCCGAGTGGCTGCGGATTCGTCTGGGCGATCCGACGAATCAGAATCATCTGCTCAAGCTGATCGAAGGTTTGAACCTGCACACGGTTTGTCAGGAAGCACGGTGCCCCAACATTTTCGAGTGCTGGGCTAATCGGACTGCAACCTTTATGTTAGGCGGCGACATCTGCACGCGGCATTGCGGATTCTGCGCGGTAGGCAAAGGTGAACCCGGCCAGCTTGATTCAGAAGAACCACGACACGTCGCCGAAGCAGTTAGTCATTTGAACCTGGCACACACCGTGATCACATCCGTCAATCGCGACGATCTGGCTGACGGTGGCGCCGCCCATTGGGCCGAGACGATTCGCCAGGTGCGCGCGCTCAATCCCGAGTGCAAGGTCGAAGTGCTGATTCCCGATTTCAACGGCGATGAGGCGGCGCTGAACACCGTGCTCGATGCCGCGCCCGACGTGCTCAACCACAACACCGAAACGATTGCGCGGCTTTATCGTCGCGTGCGTCCCGACGCTGATTATCAGCAGTCATTGACTTTGCTGCGACGCGCAGCCGAGCGCCGCGATCGCGAACAGCGCGGCATGCTCACAAAGAGCGGCATCATGGTTGGACTGGGCGAGACGTTCGATGAAGTTGTCGAGTTAATGAGAGACTTGCGCGCGGCTTCCTGCGATGTGATGACCATCGGCCAGTACCTGCAGCCGCACGCGCGCCGCTTGCCCGTCGAGCGCTACATCACTCCTGAAGAATTCGATCGCTGGCGCGAAATCGGCATGACTATGGGATTTCGTCACGTGCAATCCAGCCCGCTGACTCGTTCGTCCTACCACGCCCGCGAACAAGCTGATGGCGGTCACGTGAGGATCGTCAGCGCTGCATCCAGCAATCTCGTTTGAAAGCTAAGCCAGTGTTTCCCAACCGCGCTGGCGTCACAGTTGACGGCGACGCTTCTGGCCAGATCGGGCAGCATTACGCGCTCGCGGAATTCCGCGATCACCTCCTGCGCCGTTATCACCCCAACGACTTCCTGATACAAACGGTAACTCAGATAATCAAAGTTCGACGAGCCCGCGATTAGAAACTCGTCATCGATCAGCATCGCTTTCAAGTGACTCATCCCGCCCTGGTATAGGCGCAAGTCGATTTGCGACCGGGCAGATTCCACGCGCGCGTATTTCGCAAAGTAGCTCCAGTTGTTTTGTTCCGGCGTGACGATCTTCACGTCGACCCCGCGCCGCGCCGCCTCGCGCAGCCGTTCATAAAACGGAAAGGTTATGTAGGGACTCTCGACAAAGATCGTTTGCCGGGCCGCATCGATTAGATCAAGCACGCGCTGAAACACCGCGCGGTTGTGGCGTCCATCCAGCGTGAACAACTCGATTCCGTCAAGCTGCGCTTGCCCAAGTCGGTCTCGGCCGGTCCAGGTGGAAAGAAAATCCTCGCGCAGGAAGGCCACGGCGTCCGCGTCGTCAGTCCGCAGCATCATGTCATGCCAGGCCGCGTTGTGCTCACTGAAATTTATCCCGCCGAAATATGCCACTTGGTCGTCAATTACGATCAACTTCTTGTGATTGCGACTGAGCAGCCGGCGCGGCGTAACGCCGTAAGCATTCGTGAAATTCAACTTCACGCCGGCGCGTTTGATTTCGCGGAACATAGCGGCGGTGGCGCGGGCTTCATTGCGAAGTTCTTGATCGAAACAGTTTGCCGGTGAATATCTGAACCTGTCGCTCAAGATGATTCGCGTGAACGAGTCGGCGAGGATTCGCTTGTCTGCCGCCGGCGAAGATACGAGAGCTGCGGAAAGTTGTTTGCCGATCGCGTCGCCTTCAAACGCGAAGGTCTGAACGAAAACTGATTGTTGAGCCGAACGGATGTCCGCGCTCAGTCTTGTCCAGAATTCGTTGAAGTCAACAAGAATGCTGATGCTCATTCGAATAAGCTCGACTCTCTGCGCAAACTCTGCGCTCGCTACGTCTCCGCGGTGAAGACTTTCGACAACGCTCACCACAGAAACGCAGAGAACGCCGAGAATCTGCAGCGAAGAGATAAGGGGCCCGCTGATTGTATTCGATCTCGATGCGAGAATGAATAGGATGCGCGGTCATCTTCGAACCAATTCAACTTTGGCGGTCTCTGCCTCGAAGTAAAAATGATCGGGAGCGCGTCCCTCAGGCAAAGCCTGCGGTGGGGGAGGTGGATAACGAGCAAATCGAAGCGTCCCAGTCACTCGAACATTTCGGCCTTCCATGCTCGCGTAAGGCTCGCCCCAGGAGAACGATCCGTGCGGAATCAGATAAATCGGACGACCGCCTACGAGGATGAACGGCCCAAGCTTCCCTCGGAGCGAGAACTGCCCGCGCATGGTGACACTCTCGCCGAGGTGCTGCTGCAAATCGTTGTCGGACGCGCTGGTCAAATCAAGCCGAGTCGAAACTTGTTGCGCCTCAGGTGGCGTTGGAGCACGCTGCACCTTTGTAGGTGTCGAAGCGCGCTGCGCGCATTTCCCCGCCGCGAGAAGTAGTGCTAAAGAAACTGCAAGACGTATATTCACGAAACCTAAGACGCATCCTTCGCGCAGCGAAATCCCGCAATCATCCAGCGCTCGTGCGGATAGAAAAAGTTTCGATAGGTTGATCGAATATGCCTGCTCGGGGTCGCGAACGAGCCGCCCCGCAGAACCTTCTGGCCGACAAACCACTTGTCGTTGTATTCGTCAAACTCGGATTTGAATCCGGGATATGGCGTGTAATCCGAAGTTGTCCACTCCCAGACATCGCCTATCATCTGATGACAGCCATAAGTGCTTTGGCCTTCCGGGAATGCGCCGATGAGAGCGACGCTCCAAACTCCATTTTCAAACAGGTTCGCCCGGTCGGCGCTAACTTCATCATCGCCCCACGGAAGAGCTTGTTTTGAATTCGACGCAGGCGAACCGCACGCCGCCTTTTCCCATTCAGCCTCAGTCGGCAGACGCTTGCCGGCCCACTTGGCATACGCCGAAGCTTCGAGAAAACTTACGTGCGAGACCGGTTCGTTGAGTTTGTCTCCCGCGCGGTGCAAACCCGCGAAGTCGCGAATCATCCATTCACCATCGCGCTGTTCCCAGTAAAGCGGCGCCTGCCATTGTTCCTGACTCACCTTCTCCCAGCCGGCTGAATGCCACCAGCGAAAATCCTGATAGCCGCCGGCGTTCATGAATTCAAGATAGTCGCCGTTGCTGACGGGTGCGCGATCGATTAGGAAGTCCTCGAGGAAGACTTTGTGTTGCGGTTTTTCGTTATCGAAAGCGAATTGGAGCGCCCGCATCCATGCGGGCGGTTCGCCGGCATCCTTGCCGGCGCAGTAGCCAAGTTCGAACAATCCGCCTTCAACTTCCGCCATGCCGCTCACTGTTTCAGGTGAACGCGGCGCGGGCGCTATCGGCGCGGCGAACTGATCGCAGAGCAGATGCTTGATGTCGTAAACCAAAAGCTCCTGGTGCTGCATCTCGTGCTCGAGGCCGAGTCGCACGATCGCCAGAATCGTGTCCGCATCATCGCGCTCGGAAACCTGTTCGATGAATCGCGACATCTGCTCGTCGATGTATTCGCGATAGCGCAGAGTCTCGCGCACCGTCGGGCGCGAACGCGTGCCGCGCTTGGGCCGTTCGATGCGCGCGCCGAAACCCTCGTAATAAGAATTGAAGTAGAAGAGAAATTCGTCTGAGTAAGTTTGGTAACCCGGCTTATACTTCTGCATCACCGTTTCAAAGAACCAGGACGTGTGGCCGATATGCCAGCGCGGTGGGCTCATGAACTCCGCGGTTTGCACGACATAGTCTTCGATCTCCAAAGGCGCGACGATCTCCAGCGTGCGCGCGCGCACTTCTGAATAGAGATCGGCAAAACATGCCACTTTGGAGTTCGGTAGTTGTTGAATTGAGGAAACCATCGTCGGAGCCGATTCTAAAGCCACCTAATAATACTCGTCTGCGCTAAGCTCAACCAAAGCGGAGTCATTCAACGAGCCCGCGGCAGCGGGCGACAGATTATAGCCCCAGGGCTCACGCCCGGGGCTACACTCTGCCGCCATCTTCGATGGCTCGTTGTCCGGTTTCGCCTACGACATCCAATTCGAGCAATGCGGTACGGATCGCATCAACGAATATGTCGAAGGATGGCTCCGTGAACTGCCGTTCACGACGCTTGAGTCCCCTGAACATTTCTCGTCGCAGTCCTTCGGAAATCTCTAGTTGGACGCCGCCGGTCTGTATGCCTCTGTTGCAGATATTATGAGGATCCCGACCTGAATGGCTGCTAACATCTTTTTCAGCCTGAAAGCCAACTTCTTTGAGCGCTGCGATAATCTTCGCCTTTAGATCCTCATTGAGACCGCCTACATACACGATCTTCTCTTCGCCATCGCAACCGTGAACCGCCAGGACGATTTTCGACTTGTCCGTGAGTTGAAGACATTCAGGATCGTCAAAGTGTGTACCCGTAATGTGCAACGCTTCGTAGTTACCTCTCACCCTTAAGCCTTCGAAGCAATACATAGAAAAGTCACTGTCCGCAATCGCCTTTGCAATCTCAGATGTTCCGGGTTCGATACCCCCACCATGCGGGGCTATTATTGTGATTGCGGAATTCTGCGTGGTAATGATCCGACCAAAGTCCCTTGTCTCGCACTCTGATTCTATTAATTCGGCGAAGGTTGCGTATTTGTCTTTGTGATTCATCCTTCAGTTGAAGGTTCGCGGTGCTTGTCGAACCACCACGCCCAGGGAATCAGCAGCCACGTACAGAGCGTGCCGATCGCGAGCTTGTTGACGCTCGGCGGCGCTGGACCAAACACCGCGAGGGCGTAGATCGCTAGCAGGAAAACGATAAACCCCCAGAAGAGGTATGTTCCGACCTTGTCTTTCGCTTTCGTTTGGCGGTGATAGATCCAGATCGCGACCACGAACATCGCGAGTTCGATCGCAATCACGAGCCCGCGATGATTCCATAGTCCCAGTCCGAACTGTCGGCTGCCGGCGTACAGCGGCAAGTCCGGCCGATGCACTACGTAATCCAAAAGCCAGTGGCTCACGACGCCGATCCAGACCACGATCGTCCCGGGCACGTAACGCGCAAACGCGAAGTAGAGCGAAGCGAACAGCGTTGCCCAACCGACAACTGCGATCAGCCCGTGTGAAATCGGATAAAAATCGAAGGCGAGCCGCAAAAATGGATTGGCGCTCGATTCGATCGACACGTGCTCCCAGCCGAGCAACAAAAAGATCGGCCAGAGCAGATCGAGCAATATCGGCGCGGCGATCAGCGCGCCGAGCGATGCGTGCGGCGCAAACTTCTTCGAAGCTAAACCCACTGCGTAGTGTCCGATGAACATGCGCGCCATGCTATCACTGATCGAATAAGATTGAAAAAATCTGCTCATCTCGATAAAGTAAGCGCCCTTAGAGCAATACGGTTTTGTTTTTCGGGTAGATGACGTTTAGAGGCGGGACATGGGCACCCAGCGCGGCTGCCGCGCCGGGGACCCCGCTTGTCCCGCCCGCGCGTGACGATAGGCGGACACGTCTGCCTGCTAAACGAGCGCTTGTCTTCTCGGCGGCGATGGCACAGATTTTCCGTCACAGCACGAACTATCTGGCGCGGGCCACGATCTACGGCGCGATTTTTATCCTGCTGTCGGCGTTGTGGGTCACGGCAGAGATTACTCGCTCGGGATGGAACACCGGCCAGTAGATCGAGCGCCAGCAGCCAATCCAATTCAGTCATAAGCATCACGTCGGCGATGACGGCATCGACTGTCGTTACTGCCATACTTCGGTTGAGACCGCCGCGTCCGCCGGCATGCCTTCGACCGCGGTCTGCATGAACTGTCACAAACAGATTTGGGCGGACAGTCCTTATCTCGAACCGGTGCGCGCCAGTTTCAAAACGGGCAAGCCCCTGGAATGGATTCGCGTGCATGACCTGCCGGACTTCGCTTACTTCAATCACTCGATTCACGTGAACAAAGGCGTCGGATGTTCGACCTGCCACGGCCGGATCGATCAGATGCCGGTCGTTTCGCAGGCAGCGTCGCTGCAAATGGAGTGGTGTCTGGAATGTCATCGTCGTCCGGAGGATTTTGTTAGGGATCCGAAGCAGGTCTTCAATATGGAATGGCGACCGTCGAATCGTTCGCAGGATGAAATCAAAGAAGGCCGAGAGTTAGTCAGGAAACTTCGCATTCAGGAGCCGGCAGTGTTGACGAGCTGTTCGACGTGTCATCGTTGATGCTGGGAGCGCGGCGGGATGAGGTCAGTACCACCTGCGTGAGCAGGTGGGTCCATCGGTCAAGCGGCAGTGGAGTGCTTGACCCACCCGCTAACGCGGGTGGTACTGACTCCATTCGGCAAGCGGCTCCGTCCAATTGATTAATGGACAACGATCGTCACATCAATTTCAAGCTGCTGCGCGATCGCGTGCTGAGGTCAGTACCGCCTGCGTCAGCGAGCGGTTTGTCTCCCAGCGATCAACCACCCGCTACCGCAGGTGGTTCTGACAAGACGTACTGGCGCAGTCTCGATGAACTCGCCGACTCGCCGGTGTTTGAAGAATTCGTCCAACGCGAATTTCCGCAGCAGGCCGAAGAGTGGAACGATCCGGTCGAGCGGCGCACGTTTCTGAAACTGATGGGCGCGTCACTGGCGCTGGCCGGCTTGAGCGGCTGTGTGATTCAACCGCCTGAGAAAGTCATTCCTTACGTCAAACAACCCGAAGAAGAAGTTCCCGGCAAGGGGCTTTACTTTGCGACCGCGTTCTCGCTCGGCGGCATCGCGACACCGCTGCTCGCGCGCAGCAACGAAGGCCGGCCGACCAAGCTCGAAGGCAATCCCGATCACCCGAATAATCAGGGGATAAATCTTAACTTCGCCTTTGGTAATGATGCTCCATCACCAGACGATCGTCCCTACACGGCGACGGACATCTTTTCGCAGGCATCGATCCTGACGCTTTACGATCCTGACCGTTCGCAGACGCCGCTGTATCGTGGCGAGACGCGACCGTGGTCGCAGTTCGTTGCCGAGATTCGGGGAGCGATAGATAAAGAGAAAGATGGATTGAAAGCGAAGAAAGGCGCGGGACTGCGCTTCCTGACTGAAACGATCACGTCACCGACGCTAGCGGTGCAGATGAAATCGATCCTCACGGACTTTCCCGAAGCGAAGTGGCATCAGTACGAACCCGTGAATCGCGACAACGCGCGCGCCGGCGCGATGATGGCTTTCGGCCAGCCGGTCAATACGATTTATGACTTCAGCAAAGCCGATCGCATTCTTTCGCTCGGTTCAGATTTTCTATCGGCGATGCCCGGCACACTCCGCTACGCGCGCGACTATGCTGCCAAGCGACGCATCACAAGCGACAAGGCAGAGATGAATCGGCTGTATGTCATCGAGAGCACGCCGACGACGACAGGCGCGGTTGCGGACCATCGATTCTCGGTGAAGCCGAGCGATATTGAAGCACTCGTCCGCGACATCCCTGAAATGTTTGTTCGCTTGAAGGCTGCAATTAGACCTGAAACGAAACCTCGCGACCTTCTGCCTGATCCAATCAGGTCACTCTTCACGGACCTTCTTCAACACTGGGAGTCATCAATAATCATTGTAGGAGATGAACAGCCTCCCATCATTCACGCGATTGCGCATTTCTGGAACAACGAGCTCGGTAACGTCGGCAAGACAGTCTTCTACACCGATCCAGTCGAAGCAAACTCAGTCGATCAAACGCAGTCGCTGCGTGAACTGGTCAACGACATCGACGCCGGCAAAGTCGAGACGCTCGTCATCATCGGCGGTAATCCGGCTTATAACACGCCCATCGATCTCAGACTGGATCTGAATCGGCTGAACAAAGTTAAGCTGCGCGCGCACCTCAGTCTCTACAACAACGAAACTTCCGAGCTTTGCCACTGGCACGTTCCTGCCGCTCATTACCTGGAATCGTGGGGCGACACGCGTTCGTACGACGGCACGGTCACGATTGTGCAGCCATTGATCGCGCCGCTCTATGAAGGTAAGACCGCGCATGAATTGCTCACGCTCTTTAGCGACAACTACGATCGCAAGCCTTATGACATTGTGCGTGACTATTGGCGCACGCAAGCAGGGGGTAGGGTGCAGGGTGTTGGGGGTAGCCAGAACGAATTAGCTAAGCCATCTGCTTCGCCGGTTGCGGAGGTGGCGGGCGATTTTGAGTCCTGGTGGCGCAAATGCTTGCATGATGGTTTCGTTCCTAACACTGCCTTGGCGACAAAAGCAGTTTCACTGAAAACTGACTGGGCCAATTCGCTCGCGGGCAGTAGCCCGACCGTTAGGGAGGGCTCAAATGCGGACAAGATGTCCGCGCTCCCAGGTTACGAGTTAGTCTTCCGCACCGACCCGACAATCTACGACGGTCGATTTGCCAACAACGGCTGGTTGCAGGAACTGCCGAAGCCTCTGACGAAACTCACCTGGGACAACGTCGCGCTCGTCAGTGCGAACACCGCGAAGAAGATGGGCGTGTCGCCGCAGAATTACGAGCAGGACAAGAAAGGCCGCGAAGCTTACGTCGATACGATCAAGTTGACGCATCGCGACCAGACGATCAGCAAGAATGTTCCGGTCTGGGTCATGCCCGGTCAGCCGGATGACTTAATCACTGTTCATCTTGGTTATGGACGCGTGCGCGCGGGTCGCGTTGGAAACGATCAGGGCTTCAATGCTTATGAGATTCGCTACGCTGACGAGCCGTGGTTCGCGAAGGGCGCGTGGGTTAGCAAGACGAACGAGCAATATCAGCTCGGCGCGACTCAAGTTCATTTTCAGATGGAAGGCCGCGACCTTTTGCGCGAGAGTTCGCTGGAAGAATTCTTGAAAGACAAAGAGCGCCTGCGCGAAGAAGCTGAGAAGCAGAAGAAAGAGCTGCACGATCTTTCGCTCTACAAAGACTTTGATTACCAGAATCAGGGCAATGGTTACGCCTGGGGCATGTCGATCGACTTGAACAGTTGCGTCGGCTGCAACGCGTGCATGATTGCCTGCCAGTCGGAAAACAATATTCCCATCGTCGGCAAGGAACAGGTCATTCGCAGTCGCGAGATGCACTGGATTCGCGTCGATGCTTACTTCAAAGGCTCAGCCGAAAAACCCGAGGGGCCTTTCTTCCAACCAGTGCCGTGCATGCATTGCGAGAACGCGCCGTGCGAACCCGTCTGTCCGGTGCACGCGACGGTGCACAGCTCCGAAGGCCTGAACGACATGGTTTACAACCGCTGCGTCGGCACGAAGTATTGTTCGAACAACTGCCCGTACAAAGTGCGCCGCTTCAACTTTTTCCTTTATCAGGATTGGGACACACCGACTTATCAGTTGATGCGCAACCCGGACGTGTCGGTGCGCAGCCGCGGCGTGATGGAAAAATGCACTTACTGCGTGCAGCGAATTCAGGCGGCAAAGATAACGTCCGAGCTCGAAGGCCGCCCGGTGCGCGACGGCGAGATCGTGACGGCTTGCCAATCCGTCTGTCCGACGGAAGCGATTGTGTTCGGCAATATCAACGATCCGAACAGCAAGGTTTCTAAGTTGAAAGCGCTGGAGCGCGACTATTCACTTTTGGGCGAGCTGAACACGCGACCGCGCACGACGTATCTGTCGGCTTTGCGGAATCCTAATCCGGAGATTTCATGATTTGTGATCCTAGATTTGCTATGTGTTAACTCTGTGGGCCTCTGTGCCTCTGTGGTGAATCAATCGCAGCAAATGTTCACCACAAAGACACAGAGGAATCACAGAGACCCACAGCGAATTGAATTGAAGATTCTCTGATGCCAGACGAACGCGACGATCGACATGTTTCAATTCACGCGACGCAGTCCGTCGTTGGCTCAGAGCTGACGTTCGGGTCGGTCACGGACAAGATCAGCGCGATCGTCTTGAAGCGCAAGACGCCGATTGGCTGGTTCATCGGCTTTGCGATCTCGTTTGCGCTTTTCCAACTGCTGCTTCTGACGATCACAAAGTTGCTGTTCGAAGGGGTCGGTTTATGGGGCGTCAACATTCCCGTCGGTTGGGGACTGGACATCTTGAATTTTGTCTGGTGGATCGGCATCGGCCACGCGGGAACTTTGATTTCGGCGATTCTTCTCTTGCTGCGACAGAAGTGGCGCACGTCAATCAATCGCTTCGCCGAAGCAATGACGTTGTTTGCGGTAGCGCAAGCCGGAATTTTTCCGTTGATGCATCTCGGGCGGCCGTGGCTTGGCTATTGGCTGTTTCCTTATCCGAACACGATGGGCATCTGGCCGCAGTTTCGCAGCCCTCTGATGTGGGACGTGTTCGCGGTCTCGACCTACGCGACGGTGTCGGCGATGTTCTGGTTCGTGGGATTGATTCCTGATTTTGCGACGCTGCGCGATCGCGCGAATAGCAAAATCTTTAGGGTCATCTACGGCATGTTGTCGATGGGCTGGCGCGGCTCGGCGCGGCACTGGCATCGTTACGAAATGGCGTATCTGCTGTTGGCGGGGTTGGCGACGCCGCTGGTGCTTTCGGTGCACACGATTGTTAGTTTCGATTTCGCCGTCGGGATCATTCCCGGATGGCATGCGACGATCTTTCCACCTTACTTCGTTGCCGGTGCGATCTATGCGGGCTTTGCGATGGTCCTGTTGCTGACGATCCCGCTGCGCAAGGTTTACGGTTTGCAAAGCTTCATCACGATGCGCCACATGCACAACATGGCAAAGGTCATGCTGGCGACGGGCCTGATCGTCGTGTACGGCTACATAGTCGAAGCGTTCTTCGGCTGGTACAGCGGCAACAGGTACGAACATTTCATGATCTGGAATCGCATGCATGGCCCGTACGCGCCTTACTACTGGGCGCTGATTCTGTGCAACGGACTGACGCCGCAGCTTTTGTGGATCAAGCGTGTGCGCGCGAATCTGCTCGCGCTGTGGTTAATCTCGTTCGTGGTGAGCATAGGCATGTGGCTGGAAAGATTCGTGATTGTCGTGACCAGTTTGCATCGCGATTTTCTGCCGTCGTCGTGGGGTTTTTATCAGCCGACACAGTGGGACTGGTCGATGTTCATCGGCACGATTGGATTTTTCCTGGCCCTGCTGTTTCTGTTCATACGCTTCCTGCCGATGATCTCGATTTTCGAGATGCGTACGATTTTGCCGGAAGCGGAAGTGGAAGCGGAATGAAGGCAAAAGGAAAAAGTAAAAAGGCAAAAGTAAGAAGATCGGCGACGAGTGCTGCCTTTCCTTTTTACTTTTACCTTTTACCTTTTGCCTTCTGACTCGGATGAAACTGTCCAAACCAAAGCTTTACGGCGTAATGGCCCAGTTCGACAGTCCCAGTTCGCTGGTCGCGGCGGCGCGCGAGACGTACGCCGCGGGCTATCGGCGCATCAACGGCTATTCGCCGTTTCCGATCGAAGAACTGTCGGAAGCGATCGGATTCACGCGCACGAGTCTGCCGCTGATCGTTTTGATCGGTGGCATCATCGGTGGCGTGGGCGGGTTTTTCATGCAGTACTGGATGGAAGTGATCGACTATCCCATCAACGTCGGCGGCAAGCCGTTCAATAGTTGGCCGGCATTCGTTCCGATCACGTTTGAATGCACGGTTTTGGTGGCGGCGTTCGCGGCGGTGCTGGGGATGCTGGCGCTGAACAAGCTGCCGCAGCCTTACCATCCGGTTTTCAACGCGCCGAACTTTGCGCTGGCGACGCGCGACAGTTTCTTTCTGGTGATCGAATCGAAGGATCCAAAGTTCGATCACGACGAAGTGATGAAGTTTTTGAAGAGTTTGGAAGCGAGAGATGTTTGTGATGTTGAATTGTAGCCGAAAAGGCGACACGGTGACACGGAGACGCGGAGACACGGAGAAGTCTTTTTCGCCGCGTCCCCGCGTCCCCGCGTCCCCGCGTCTCTTGTGCTTACTGCTCACTGCTAACTGCTTACTGCTCACTTCCAGTTGCCGCCGCGACATGCAAGACCAACCAAAAGCGATTGCTTACCGCGAAAGCACTTTTTTCAAGGACGGAGTTTCGTCGCGACCGCCGGTCGAAGGCACTGTGCCGCGTGGTTACCTGCGCGCGGACCGCGAGTTTTATTTCGGTAAGAAGAATAGTTACGGAACCGCTGACAATAGCCAGCGGGTAATGCCGCCAACCGGATCTGCCACGACTTTGGTTTCGCCGTCCGGTGCAAACCCGAACTCCGCGGCAATGTTTCCCGATGACGTTGAGAGTTTTCCGTTTCCGATCACGAAAGAAGTTCTCGAACGCGGGCAGGAGCGCTATCAGATCTTTTGTTCGTCCTGTCACGGCATGACTGGCTATGGCGACGGCATGGTCGCGCGACGTGGATTCAACAAACCCGCGCCCGCGTCGTTTCATCAGGACAAACTGCGACAGGCACCCGTGGGCCACTTCTTCGACGCGATCAGCAACGGTTGGGGCGCCATGCCGAGCCACGCGTCGCAGATTCCAATCGAAGATCGCTGGAAGATCATCGCCTACATTCGCGCGCTGCAATTGAGTCAGATGCCTCCGGACGGAAGCCCGACCGTGAGGGAGGGCGCAGGCGCGCCTCCGAAAGGACCGCAGAAGTGATCCAAGCCGGCTTTGCACCTCCGTCAGCACTCACGCGCGTGCACACCGGCGCGCTGATGGTTGGCCTTTTCTTTTCGGTGCTCATTGTTGCCGGTGTGTTTCTCGATCGCGCACAGTTCTTTCATGCTTACCTGGTTGGATTTGTTTTCTGGGCGGGAATCACGCTGGGCAGTCTGGCGCTCTTGATGTTGCAGCATCTGACGGGCGGCGCGTGGGGCGTGGTGATTCGTCGCGTGCTCGAAGCGTCCACGCGCACGCTGCCGCTGATGATACTGCTGTTCGTTCCCGTCGTCGTCGGTTTGAAACAAATCTATCCCTGGATGAACGCCGAAGAGATGAGCCGCAGCGCGGCGCTCCAGTTGAAAGCCGCTCACTATCTGAATCCGTCGTTCTTCGTTATCCGCGCCACGATCTATTTCGCGCTCTGGTCGCTGTTGGCGTTGTTGCTTAACTGGCTCTCGCTCAAACAGGATCGCACCGCCGATCCGAAGTGTGGCAAGCAAATGCGAATGCTCAGCGGCCCCGGGCTCGGCGTGTTTGTGATCACGGTGACGTTTGCGGCGATCGATTGGGTAATGTCCCTTGATCCCTCGTGGTCGTCGACGATCTTTGGATTAATCTTTGTCGCATCGTGGACGATGAGCGCCCTGGCCTTCACAATTCTGGCGACCGCCTGGCTGTCACAGCGCGAGCCGATGAATGCCGTCGTGCGGGCCGCGCATTTTCAGGATCTCGGAAACCTGACGCTGACGCTGGTGATGCTTTGGACTTACTTTGCGTTCTCGCAGTATCTGATCATCTGGTCGGGCAATCTGCCTGAAGAGACGACGTGGTACGTCGCGCGCACGCACGGCGGCTGGGGCGCGATTGCGTTGGCGATCGCGATCCTGCAGTTTGCGTTTCCGTTCTTGATCCTGTTGTCGCGCGCGGCGAAAGAGAGCGCGCGCAAGCTGGCAATGCTGGCGTTGCTGATTTTGGCGATGCGCGCGCTGGATGTGATCTGGCTGATCGAACCGACGTTCAATCGCGAGCGCTTTCACTTGAGCTGGATGGACGTGGTCGCGCCCATCGCCATCGGCGGATTGTGGCTCGCAGCTTTTTCGTGGCAGTTGCAGCAAAGACCATTGGTGCCAATTAACGATCCGCAGCTTGAGCAAGCGCTCGCGACGCATGCGGGACACTGAAGAGCAGTGAGCAGTTGGCAGTGAGCAGTGAGCAGAAAGGAAGGTCAGTACCACCTGCGTTAGCGGGTGGGTTACGGCGATAGTTGAATGACGAAAAGGAATCACAAAGCCAAACACGTGACTGAGACACCCGACGTTTCTCACATCAAGAACGTCGACGTAACGCACGAACTCAGCGATGTCTATATCTCAGGCATCGCCAGGTTCGTCGTCGCCCTCTCGATTCTGATGATCGCCTCTTTCTTTCTGATGTGGGGCATGTTTCGCGTGTTCGAAGCGCGCGTCAAGGAACCAAAGCGTTCGCCCATGGCTTTAAGCGGGAAAGATCGTCTGCCGCCCGAACCGCGCTTGCAAGGGGCACCGGGCTTTGGCGAGGGACTGGAAAAGACCGCGACCGCCGAGAAGACTGAATCAGGCGCGACCGCGGGCGCAGGGCTGGATCAACCAAAGAATCCGTTGTGGGAAATTAAGGCGGTGCGCGATCAATGGAACGACGTGCTCGAACATGGTCCGGTCGATAAAGACGGCAAGCGATATGGAATGCCGATCGAGAAAGCGAAGGAAGAGATCTTGAAGCAGGGATTGCCGGCGAGAAGCCAGGCGGCAGACGGCAGGAAGCAGTAGGCAGGAAGAAAGCAGGAGGCAGTATGCAGGAGGCAGTAAGCAGAAAACAACGAATCATTCAGCCCGCTCTCGTGTTCTGCCGTCTGCTTCCTGCCGTCTGCCTCCTGCTTTCTGCCTCCTGCCTCCTGGTCTTCTCCCAGCCCGGCATGCCGCAACCAAACTCGCCGCTTTATGGCGCGCGGCCGGCGCCTGGTCAGGTGGCCACTGGTTTGCCAAAGGCTTTGAAGAACGTGGGCATCGATCAGAAATTGAATGAGCAGGTTCCGCTCGACGCGGTTTTCAAAGACGAGCAAGGCAGGGAAGTGAAGCTGGGCGAGTTCTTCGGCAAAAAGCCCGTCGTGCTGTCTTTGGTTTATTACACTTGCCCGATGCTCTGCACGCAGGTCCTGAATGGAATGCTGGGCGCGTTCCGACAAGTGTCCTTCAACATCGGCGATCAATATGAGGTCGTGACCGTGAGTTTCGATCCACGCGAGACGCCGGAGCTGGCCGCCGCGAAGAAGCGCACTTACGTGCAGGGCTACAACCGCGCGGGCGCCGAGGCGAGCTGGCATTTTTTGACCGGCGACGAAGCGAACATCAGGCGTCTGACCGACGCGGTGGGATTTCGTTATGCGTGGGACGAGCAGACAAATCAGTTTGCGCATGCCAGCGGCATCATGGTGCTGACTCCGGAAGGAAAGCTCGCGCGGTACTTTTATGGCATCGATTATCCGCCGCGGGATTTGCGGCTCGGGCTGGTTGAAGCTTCGCAAAACAAGATCGGCACGCCGGTCGATGCGCTGCTGCTTTATTGCTATCACTACGATCCGGCGACGGGAAAATACGGCGCGGTCGTGATGAACATCATGAGGTTGGCAGGCGGCGTGACGGTGGTGCTGATCGTCGGATTGTTACTAGTTTTAAGAAGGCGCAGTGGCGGCACAACTCTCAAAGCGAAGGAGTCCGTGACGTGAATCCGGGGCAGTAGCCCGACCGTGAGGGAGGGCTCAGATTTCAAATTCAAGATCTGAAAGTCATGCAATCATCGTTTCCATTCATTCCGGAGAGCGCGTCCACACTTTCGGGCGAAGTGGACGCCATCTATTTCTACATTTCCGGCGTGACGGTCTTCTTCACGCTGCTGATTTCGGCGGTTGTGATCTTCTTCGTGATCAGATATCGCCGCCGCAACGCGTTCGAGATTCCGCGGCCCATCGAAGGCTCGACCAAGCTGGAGACCCTCTGGTCCGTAATTCCGCTGCTGATCGCTTTGAGCATCTTCGTGTGGAGCGCGAAGGTTTACTTTGCGGAGTATCGGCCGCCGAAAAACGCGATGGAGATTTACGTCGTCGGCAAGCAGTGGATGTGGAAGTTCCAGCACGCCACCGGCCAGCGCGAAATCAACGAGCTGCACGTGCCTGTCGGTCAAAAGGTCAAATTGATCATGGCGTCCGAAGACGTGATTCACGACGTGTTCGTTCCCGCGTTCCGCATCAAGGCCGACGTGGTTCCCGGCAAGTACACTACTGAATGGTTCGAGGCGACGAAGCCCGGCCGGTACCATTTCTTTTGCGCGGAATACTGCGGCATGAACCATTCGGGCATGGGCGGCTGGGTCGTCGTGATGGAGCCGACCGAGTTTGATAACTGGCTGAGCGGCAACGCGAATCAAATGTCGCCCGCCGCAATGGGCCAGCAGATGTTCGATTCGCTCGGATGTGTTTCCTGTCACGGCGCCAACGGCGAAGGAGGGCGCGGCCCGGCATTGCTGGGCGTGTTTGGCAGTCAAGCTGTTTTGAACAGCGGACAAAAAGTGAACGCGGACGAAGTTTACATTCGCGAATCGATTCTCAATCCGCAAGCGAAGATCGTGTCGGGCTTCGGTCCAATCATGCCCTCGTTTCAGGGGCAGGTGAACGAAGAGCAGCTCTTGCAACTCGTCGCGTATGTGAAGTCGCTATCGACTTCAAAGCCTGAGACGTCGACGGCGAAAGCGCCAGTGGCGACGAAGCCGAGCGCGACTCCGGCGAGTTCACCGCGCAAATGAGGCGTTTGGGTCGAGTAACTTGAGAGCCGGTCAAGAAGCCGTTGTTAAGCCGCGTAGCGGCGGAATATTTATAGCTTACGCATTGCATATATTGCATCAGCTCCGTAGGAGCGAAATGTTTTCTGTCGCCCATAAATGGGCGCAGGAGTCTTATCTGGAGTTCGAAGCTATAAACATTTCGTGCCTACGGCACTAAAACACTTTCATGGAAGAATTCGAAAAACCAAAACCGCCGCGCACGAACTATCTCAACGCCGAGTACGGCGTGAAGTCCTGGTTGTTGACGCGGGATCACAAGCGCATCGCGCTGCTGTATCTCTTCGGGATCAGTTTTTTCTTTTTCATCGGCAGTCTGTATGCGATGGCCATCCGGTTGGAACTCCTCACACCACAGGCCGATCTCGTGCAGTCGAGCACCTATAACAAGATGTTCACTCAGCATGGGATCATCATGGTCTTTTTCTTTCTGATCCCGTCGATTCCTGCCACGCTCGGAAACTTCTTAGTCCCGATGATGATTGGCGCAAAAGACCTCGCGTTTCCGCGCATTAACCTGCTGAGCTGGTACATCTACATCGTCGGCGGACTGGTCACGATCTATGCGCTGCTCGCGGGCGGCGTCGATACCGGGTGGACTTTCTATGTTCCTTACAGCACGACGTTTTCCAACTCGTACGTGATAGCCACCGGCGTCGGGATTTTCATCAGCGGCTTTTCGTCCATCCTCACCGGCTTAAACTTCATCGTGACGATTCACACGATGCGCGCGCCGGGGATGACCTGGTTTCGCCTGCCGCTGTTCATCTGGGCGCACTACGCGACCAGTTTGATCATGATTCTCGGCACGCCGGTGATCGCGATCACGATTCTGCTGGTGGCCTTCGAGCGCTTAGCGCACATCGGCATTTTCGATCCGGCCGCCGGCGGTGATCCGATTTTGTTTCAGCACCTGTTCTGGTTTTATTCGCACCCGGCCGTGTACATCATGGTCCTGCCGGCGATGGGCGTTGTCAGCGAGCTGATTGCCAACTTTTCGCGCAAGAATATTTTTGGCTACAAGTTTATTGCTTTCTCGAGCCTGGCGATCGCCGTTTTTGGCTTTCTGGTTTGGGGCCACCACATGTTTGTCACCAGTCAGTCGGTTTACGCTGGAATGATTTTTTCTTTTCTGAGTTTTGCGGTCGCGATTCCCTCGGCGATTAAGGTTTTCAACTGGACCGCGACGCTCTACAAGGGTTCGATCTCGTACGACACGCCGATGCTTTATGGGCTCGGCTTCATCGGCTTGTTCACCATCGGCGGCATGACGGGATTGTTTCTGGCGTCGCTGGCCACGGACGTGCACCTGAGCGACACCTATTTCGTCGTTGCGCACTTTCACTACATCATGGTGGGCGGAACGCTGCTCGCTTATCTGGGCGGGCTGCATTATTGGTGGCCGAAGATCAGCGGGCGCATGTATCCCGAAGGCTGGGCACGGTTCGCGGCGCTGATAATTTTTGTCGGATTTCATCTGACGTTTTCGCCGCAGTTCGTGCTGGGTTATATGGGCATGCCGCGTCGCTATCACACCTATCCGGCGGATCTGGTTTCGTGGCAGGTGTTGCACGTGCTGTCGACGGCGGGCGCGTCGATACTCGGGGTTGGTCTGCTGATTCCTTTGATTTATCTCGTCTGGTCGATGCGCTATGGCCGCATCGCGGAAGCGAATCCGTGGAACCTGCCGGGACTGGAATGGCAGACCTCATCGCCGCCGCCGACCGAGAATTTCTTGACTACGCCGATCGTGACTACGGAGGCGTACGAGTTTGCGCCGCCAGAGCACAAAGCGGTCGTCGGTAAGTTCGAGCGGCGACCGGCGGAGACTTAGGAATGTACGAGATTGAAAATTGAAAATTGAAAAGTGCAAATTGCTCTCAAGCTCAATTTAGAATTTTCAGTTTGCAATTTTCAGGTTGCAATTTCTGGATAGTCAACGGTGAGTAGAACATTGCCTGAAGGACTAGCTACAACACACGAAGCCGCCACGCACAGCGCGTTGCAGCATCACTTCGCGAACATGGAGCAGCAGCGTGAAGCGGGCACGCTCGGCATGTGGGTGTTTCTCGTTACTGAGATCATGTTCTTTGGCGGAATGTTTCTGGCTTACACGCTCTATCGCTACAAATACCCGCAGGCTTTCGCGGCGGCGAGCAATCACCTCGACCTTCGTCTGGGCGGAATCAACACGGTCGTCTTGATCTTCAGCAGCTTCACGATGGCGATGGCGGTGTTTTATACCCAAGTCGGAAGGCGTCGCAATTCGATCGTGTGTCTGCTGCTGACGATAGTCCTGGGAGCGACGTTTCTGGGAATTAAAGCGGTCGAGTATCACGATAAGTACACTGACAACTTGATTCCCGGCCAGCTGATTCCGGGCCATCCGTTCAATCCGGAAGTTGCCAAACCGGGAGACACCGATGAACACAAGCTGCATTTGGTTCCCGGCGCCACGGTCCATAATGTCGAGCTGTTCTACTGGATTTATTTCGCAATGACCGGCATGCACGCGCTGCACATGATCATCGGCATCGGATTGCTGACCACGATGACGATCATGGCTTGGCGCGGGCGCTTCGGGCCTGAGTATCACGCGCCGATCGAGATTTCCGGACTCTACTGGCACTTTGTGGACATCGTCTGGATATTTTTGTTTCCGCTGCTGTACCTGCTCGGACGGCATCTGGAAGGACATCTGGGCTGACGGGAATTGCGGATTTGGAAATTCGAATTGCGGATTTGCTGGGAGCGCAGGCATCCTGCCTGCTTTGGCTGACCGCTGACTTCTGATTTCTGACCTCTGATTTATGAGCGAGCACATAGTCTATCCGCGCGTTTACATCACCATCTTTCTGGCGCTGATGTTGGGCACAGGTCTCACCGTGCTGGCGGCTTTTCGTGATTTTCCCGGACCGTTGAATGCTTTCGTAGCGTTAACGATCGCGGTCATCAAAGCCACGCTGGTCGTGCTCTATTTCATGCACGTACGTTACAGTCCTCGTTTGATCTGGCTGGTGATCGCGGCGGCGCTTTTCTGGATGGCGATCTTGTTTGCGCTGACAATCAGCGACTACTCGACGCGGTCGTGGCTGCCGGTGATGTGAGGCCGGCACGAATTCATTGCTCGGCGAGAAACAACTTCTCCTCGCGCACGTTAATTACCTTCTGACAACTCGGGCATCTGAGGTGCAACGTGGCGTCTGAGGTTTTAATCGTCTCTCCACAGTTGGGACAGGGCGCTTTGATCTCATTCGTTTTGAAGAGACCGCGCATCATGAAGACTGGAATGATCAGACCGGCGACGAGCAGAGGAATCCCGAAGATCAAGCCCGTGCTGGTTCCTCCGCCGAGGGTGAGGCTGATCACCAAGCCGGCGATGAATAACACCAGTCCGACCGCAATGCTGAAGGAAAAACCGTAGGCGCTGTCGAAGGTTCTTCGGGGCTTTGGTTTCTCGGTTGTTTCTTCAGCCATCGGCGCTCCCAAAGGTTGGATAGTTAGATTCCGATCATAAACGCTTGTACTTGACCCGTTAGTTGCTTGTCAATGTACCACCCAATGAGCCTGCGAAGCAGGCGGTATTTGGTAGCCCCCGGGCGTGAGCCCGGGTTTTGGCAAGCCAGAAGAACCATCAGCCCCCGGAGGGCGACAGAATTTCTCAAGAATCTAGCGAATGATCCATGTCGCCCGCTAAAGCGGGCTTGCGATTCTCTTTCTGCGTTGATCCCCGGGCTCACGCCCGGGGCTACATTCTACCGCCGGCTACGCCGGCTCATTGAATTGGCATACTCAGATGACTGCCGGGCTGAGGTTTGGGCGTTTTGCGACTCGGGGATGTAGCTGCTAAACTACGCGTTTTCATTAACCAGAGATTTCCGATCTAACGAACCCATGAACACTGAAACTCCTTTTGAACTGTTTCTAAATCAACATGACGAGGAAGCATGGTCCGCGACGCTGGCCACGCTGCTCCGATCAATCCATGAAGTCGATCGCAATGCCACGCAGATTTGGTTTGCCTTTTATCCGCTGCCCTTGCTGCGCGCGCTGGAGCAATCCGAGGATCGCGAAAAGCTCGCGCAACGACTGCTACTACAGGGTGATTATGAATTGAAGAACCAGATCGACACTTCTCACCGATTTCTTTATGGCCATCGTTTTTGGCCGCAGGTGAAGGAGGCAGTTGAGCAGCACGCGGATTCTTTCAACCAGACGGCGCGCGCCTCGCTGGCCGATCAGATTCTTGCCGTGGCTGGCAGTGTTGCGCAACAGCTTAAGAAAGACGAATCGCTTCTCGTCGGAATCACGGCCGTCGCTTTCATGACGATGCAGCAAACCGGATTCGCGGCGTTCAAAGCAGCGCCCGGTACGATCGGCATCGACCGCAAGCACGCGAAGAAATCTCCCGAGCAGATTCTGCGCGCGCGCGCGAAAGACGACAGCCAGGGCTTGCTCGGTTTCCTGCGCACGGTCAACAAGCAGTACACCGTCACGCATGACGAAAACGACGACAAAGCGAGCTACAAGTTAAACGAGGACCAGGACCTGGCATGGGGCGCCGCCGCCGATCATTCGCGCGACTGGCGCGCCATCGATCCTCGTCGCGTCGAAGGTCCCATTCCGGTCGAGTGTCGTTCGGCTTCGTGCGGCACTTGCTGGGTAGGCGTGCTTGGCGGCGCGGCGAAATTAGCCGATGTGGGTGCGCGCGAAGGAAAAAAGATCAAAGAGTTCGGATACATCGACACGGCCGAACCGAAGCCTCTGATTCGCCTCGCTTGTCAGTCGCAAGCGTACGGCG
>DASZZL010000055.1:0-3440 GCA_035545035.1 Pyrinomonadaceae bacterium | reverse complement strand
CGCAAAGACGGTGAGCCCAATAATAGTTGTTCCCCACGTCAGGGGTCCTTCGTTTGCAAGGAGCAAGAAACTGGAGCCGACGATCAGGGCTGCGATCACCAGACCAACTGCAATGTTGCGATTGCTAGACAGATTCAGCTCGCCACTCTCGATGTCTTGCTCGCGCGCTTGCGCTGCCCGTTCTTCAGCCTGCTTGCGTTCCGTAATGTTGGTCCAGAACCCGACAATTTCCTTGGGCCGGCCGTCGGCTTTCCGCAAGAGGCTCGACTCGTCCTGTATCCAAAGGTAGTGGCCGTCCTTGGATCGAAACCGGTACTCTTGCACCAAGTGGCCTTGGGTCATCAGGATCGACGTTTTCCCGACCGCCGCCTCCTTGTCATCGGGATGCAGACAGTCGATCCACCAGTCAGGGGCCAGCGCTTCCTCGACTTCGTAACCCAGGATACTCTTGACGCTGTCACTTACCCATTCGCTGCGAAAACCTTTAGCTGTTATCTCAAGCACATAAATGACGGTAGGAATGGAGTCCAATATATAGCGCGACCGTACCGCCGATAATAACGGCGATACCGCAGGAGCGCTGTGGGGCTGACGCTGTGACATAGCTACACATATGGACCGCGTGGACGCCCACGGCAAGGCGCTAGAGCGGGTCCCGAAAAGGCGGAATCGGGAGGGATTCCCAAGCGGGGCGAATCATGATTCATCCTGCGGGCTGGGAGGAGGCCAGCCTTTATGGCAAAACCCTATTCGCAGGATTTGCGGGAACGCATGATGTGGGCTGTTCTTTCCGGACAGTCTCGGCACGAGGTGGCACGGATGTTCAATGTCAGCGCGAGTTGTGTGATCAAGCTGATGCAGCGGGTTGATGCAACAGGCGACTGCCAGCCACGAAAATTCGGCGGCCATAAGCGCTATGCCCTGGCCGAGCATGAGGACAAGGTACGGGCGCTTGTTGCGGAAAAACCCGATCTGACGATCACCGAATTGTGGCAGAAGATCACCGCGCACGGGATCAAGGCGGGGCGGTCGGCGGTCGCGCGATTTTTGCTGCATCTGCAATTGACGTTCAAAAAAAACCCTGCATGCCGCCGAGCAGGAACGCCCGGACGTCAAGGCCGCCCGCGTGGCTTGGAGCGAGCTGCAGAAACACCTTAATCCTAAAAGGCTTGTATTTATCGACGAGACCTGGGCCTCGACCAACATGACGCCCCGCTACGGGCGCTGTGAAAGAGGCAAGAGGCTGATCGCGCATGCGCCTTTCGGTCACTGGAAGACGACGACTTTCGTGGCCGCGTTGCGCTATGACGGCGTGACCGCTCCTTGTGTCTTCGACGGTCCCATCAATGGCGCGAGGTTCCTTGCCTATGTCGAGCAGATGCTCGTACCGACCTTATCGCCCGGCGAAATCGTGCTGATGGACAATCTCGGTTCCCATAAACGCGCCGGTGTTCGGAAAGCCATCGAAGCCGCGGGCGCAGCGGTGTGCTTCCTGCCGGCCTACAGCCCGGACCTCGATCCCATCGAGCAGGTCTTCGCCAAGCTCAAAAACTCATTGCGCAAAATGGCCCGCCGAACCGTCGACGAACTCTGGGACGCAATCGGAATGGCCCTCGATGACTTTTCCCCAGCAGAATGCTTCAACTATTTTCGCAATGCCGGATATGGGTCTACCTAATCGGGCCGCGCTCTAGTACCCGGAATCATTGGTCCGCGAAACGTGCTTTGAGGCGCTTTTGATAGACTTGGGATTTGGTCCAGACGAAGGCCTTGGCATTTTCGTTATAGGCCTCAATGAAGGCATCGATGTGCTTCCTGAGTTGTTTGACCGAGGTGAATGACGCGTCCTTGAGCGAGTTGCGTTGCAGGATCGAGAACCAGATCTCGACTTGATTGAGCCAGGAAGCATGGGTCGGGGTGAAGTGGAAATGCACGTTGGGGTGACGCTTGAGCCAGCGGTCGTTGTTCGGCTTATGGGTGTTGAGATTGTCGAGGACGACATGGATGGCTGTATCCGAATAGGCGGCGGCGATCTCATTCATGAAGTCGAGGAACTCGATGCGTCGACGGCGGCGCTTGTGGGCAGTCATGACTTTACCGGTTGCCACTTCGAGCGCGGCGAACAGAGTCGAGGTGCCGTGCCGCTTGTAATCGTGGCTCTGCCCGCTGAGCGCGCGGCCATTGGGAAACTTCAGATAGCCCTGTGCCCGCTCCAGCGCCTGGATCGAGGGCTTTTCGTCGACACAGATCACGATGGCGTTCTCCGGCGGCGCCAGATAGAGCCCGACGATCTCGGCGGCCTTGGCGGCGAAACCGGGATCATTGCTTTCGCACCACGACTTGCGCGCCGAAAGATCGATCTTGTGAGCGCGCAAGAAACGCCAGACATACTGCACATCGACGTCACCCAATGCCGCCGCGATCAGGGGACCAGTCCAACGCGCGTACCCCGCAGGAACCGGCCCATCCAGCACGGCCAGGATGCGCTTATCCGTCTCGGCCGTGTATTTCGGTTCCGCTCCGCGATTGCCGGTCTCATCAAGGCCGGCCAGTCGATTGGCGGCGTAGCGCACTCGCCATTTCGACGCCGTGCCGGTCGTGCAGCCAACCTCTCGGCCAATCGCACGGCTGGCCACGCCCTCGGCCGCCACCAGCACGATCCGCGCCCGCTGGCGCAGCCGGTATTCGGTCTTGGTGGAACGTGCCAACGCTTCCAGCTCGGTTCGTTCCGCTTCCGTCAGTATGATCGGGGTCGCTCCAGGAATGCCATTCATGCATCCTTGAATCACGACTCACCGTTTAGGAATAGTGGGTACTAGTCTGGAATTTCGGTGCGGCTTTGGAATCCGAAGTATCTCTGAAGAGTTTCCGGAAGGACATACTGTTGGAAGTCTATAACGAAGCAGGGCAGAAGGCGATCGGCTACAAGATCTATCGTTGCTGGGTTTCGGAATATGAGGCCCTGCCCGGCCTTGATGCAAACGCCAATGCGGTGGCCATCCAGCATATCAAGCTCGAGAACGAGGGGTGGGAGCGTGACGTGGAAGTGCCGGAGCCGAGCGAGCCGACCGTGGCGGTAGCATGACGGCGATTGGCGGGGGCCTGGTTCAATAGAGCTTCCGCCCCTGTACGGGGGAGGCCGGCGATGCAAGGACTGTCCGCAGCCAAGCTGTTGGGCGCCTGGGAGGCGGGGATGGACCAATCGCCCGCGCAGCGCGCATTGACACTGCTGGGCATCGCGTCGCCAGACATCCCGCCTGATGTGCTTGGCCGGCTGAGCATAGGCGAACGCGATGCCCGGTTGCTGGCTCTCCGCCAGCAGACTTTTGGTTCCAGGCTCGACAGCCTCGTCAGCTGCCCTCGCTGCAACGAGCTTTTAGAGTTCAGTCTCGATGTATCGGACATCCGTGCGCAGGCAGCATCACCTTCCGGTCAGGAAG
>DASZZL010000054.1:0-2724 GCA_035545035.1 Pyrinomonadaceae bacterium | reverse complement strand
CCGCCGATGGTCGCCGCCACCGCCATCGGCAAAGCTCTTGGCCATGAAACCATGTGGGCGATCGAAAAACTGAAGACCGCAACGCCGTTGATACAGATGCCCAGAAAATTCTTGATGCCGTTGGCGCGATGAATGTCGTGTAAACCGAGCAGGCCCATCGCTGCCAGCATCAGAATCCCGTTGCCTGCGCCGAAATAGCCGCCGTATGTCGCCGAGAAAAATTGCAAGATGATTACGCCGATCCACCACCCCCTGGTCGATTCACCTTCAACGGAAGGCAGACGCAGCCAGCGATTCACGGGCGTCTGAATCATGAACAGAATCGTTGCGAACAAAATCAGGAAGGGCACCAGCCGTGCAAAAATCGGCGAGGGCGTGGCAATCAAAAGCCACGCGCCGACGCCGCCGCCGATGACGCTGATCACGCCTAGCCGCATCAGAATCAACGAGCTATCGTTCATCTCGCGACGATAACCAAACAGTCCGCCAAACAAGCCCGGCCACAGCGCCACGGTACACGTCGCATTCGCGACCTTTGGATCAAGGCCCAACCAAATCATCATCGGAAAGACGAGCAGCATGCCGCCGCCGGCGATTGAGTTCACTATGCCGGCAAAAAAAGCGGCGACAAACATCAATGCGGCGTGGCTGAACGACATCCGCGCTAGTCTAAAGGAAAAGTTTCATCAACGCAGCACGGGGCCGTAGCCCGACCGTCAGGGAGGGCGCAGTATTTTCGATTCCGCCCACCGTGCTAGAATGCCTTCGCAATTCCAAGCAAATCCATCAGGAGTGAAAAATGGCAGACGTATCCATTCGTCCAAAACCAAACGGACCTTATCTGGTCGAAGGCCCAGTCGAGATTTACGACACCGCAGGAAACAAAATCGCCACCGACGATCGCCCGAAGATCGCTTTGTGTCGGTGCGGCGCTTCGTCGAACAAACCTTTCTGTGACGGCACCCACAGCAAGATTGGATTTCAAGCGGCCGAAACCATCAACCCCGCGAGTGCCGAATCATAAGCGGCAGTATCGATGCTGCGCAGATGTCTCTTCGCTGTATTCCTGATCGCGCTAACGGGCGCAGTGGTGTTTCGCTCGCCCGCGGCGCGAGCGTCTTCTGAATCGCATACTGCCAACCAAACGCTGCGCGTGATGACTTACAACATCCACGTTGGTGTCGGCATGGACAAGAAACTTGATTTGCCGCGCATCGCCGGCGTAATCAACGCGCAGCATCCCGATCTGGTTGGCTTGCAGGAAGTCGATCGCGGCGTGCAGCGGACGCAGCGCGTCGACGAGATCGCCGAAATTGCGAAACTGACGCGGATGGATTATGCCTTCGCGTTCAATCTGCGGTATCAAGGCGGGCAATACGGCGTGGCGATTCTCTCTCGCTTTCCGATCCTGGCCACCGACCACCGCCTCTATCAAAACACGCGCGAAGCAGAGCGCCGTGGTGTTATCCGCGCGGAAGTGAGCGTTCACGGCCGCTTGCTGAACTTTGTTACCACGCACCTGGATTATCAGTACGACGACGGCCGGCTGTTCGAAGCGCAACAGCTTTTGAGTGCGCTGAAAGATGTTAAGGGCCCGTTGATCATAGTCGGTGACTTCAACGACATTCCCGCCGGCCGCGCTTACCAGCTAATGCGCTATCAGTTTGGCGACGCCTGGATAGAAAGTCGCGGCACCGAAGAGGGCTTTAGCTATCCCGCGGACAAACCGGCAAAACGAATCGATTACATTTTCTTTCGTTCAACCGATCGGGTGCGGACAAAACGCGCGTGGATAGTTAACACGCAGGCCTCCGATCACGTGCCGGTCGTGGCTGATCTGGAAATTGGGGGCTCTTAAAAAGCGGCGTTTAGAGTACCAACTTCAGTTGGGCTTTAAGTCAGAACCGCCTGCGGTAGCGGGCGGATGATCTTCGACATCCATGGCTCCTTATAGTTAAGAATCAACCGCCCGCTACCGCAGGCGGTTCTGACTCCAATCGCATGCCGCTTCTTTCGCTTCAGAATATTTCCAAACGCTTTGGCGAAACGACAGCAGTCGCTGATGTTTCAATCGCCGTAGAGCGCGGCGAGTTCTTTGGCCTGCTTGGCCCATCAGGCTGCGGCAAGACGACGACGCTCCGCATCATCGCTGGATTGGAATCGCCGGATGGCGGCGCGGTTGAATTCGACGATCGTGACTTCACAACGCTTCCACCAGAGCAGCGCGGCTTCGGTATGGTCTTTCAGAATTACGCCCTCTTCCCTCACTTGAATGTCTTCGAGAATGTGGCGTTTGGGCTGCGCGCACGGGAAACCCGTGGCAGTAGCCCGACTCCGGGGTCCCCGGCCGGGCAGCCCGGCTGGGGTGGGGCGGTAAGGGAGGGCTCAGCAAGCAGCAACATCAAAGAGCGCGTCTTGCAAGCGCTCGAACTGGTCCAACTGCCCGGCTTTGACAAGCGTCGCGTGGATGAACTCTCTGGCGGCCAACAACAGCGCGTGGCCATCGCGCGCGCCATCGCGATTGAACCGGCACTGCTCCTGTTTGACGAGCCGCTTTCGAATCTCGATGTCGCGTTGCGCGACGAGACGCGCAGCGAGTTGCGTTCGTTGGTCAATCGTCTGAACTTGACCGCGGTGTACGTTACCCATGATCAGGAAGAAGCGTTCGCACTCTGCGACCGGATCGCGGTGATGAACGATGGGCGCATTTTGCAGATCGGTGCG
>DASZZL010000053.1:0-21638 GCA_035545035.1 Pyrinomonadaceae bacterium | reverse complement strand
TGAATGGCACATGGAGATCGATCTTTTTCCGCTCTGATGTGGACGATAGCGCCTCCACCCCAGATTACGGCCTGCATATTCCAATCACCACAGCCGAACCCAAACTGACCTTTCAGGTGACGGCGTATCAGGGCGATACCGCATACGACGATATGTCCTATTGGGCGAGCGACAAGCCCATCACGTCTGGCGTCTGGCATCTGGGCGCACTCGCGAAACTGGCGGCCGGTCCGCAGAAGCTCTGCTTTACGACCACGGACGGCGACGTCAATCTAGACCCTAACTGCGAAGGGTACGAATCCAGTGATTGGGTGTTGTACTACCACGTTGTTCCCGGCGGCACCGTGCCGTCGGAAGCAGACGAAGCGGACTTTTGGAAGCCGCGTTTGGCCGACGAGCCCAACGAGTTGCGAGGCACGCCGCTTGGATCGGGCCCCTCCGGACTTATAAACGTGCCCCGAGCAGGGGAACCGGCGATAAAGATCTCCCATCGGGGTTACATCACCGAGCAGCCGCTACAGCACGCCCAGATCAGGCTCGTGGGCCAGGATGTCGACAGCTACACCTTCTTCACTGACGAGTTTGCCGAAGTCCAGTTCGGTCCGTTACCGGCTGGTCTTAAGATGCTGATCTTCAAAGACACACCGAAGATCTACCTAGGCTCTATATATTCTACTTACTCTTCTATACCAGACAAGTTGCTGGAGATGCTCGGGTTTATCGGAGCTGGGCTCGTGGTCCGTAGCGAGAGCGGCATGGCGGGGAATATACCGTATGACATGAACCTAACGGTGGGTTGGCGCATTCTTCCGCCCGATTGGGGCGAAGCGGTTGATGCTTGCTACCCGAGCTGTCGCGGCCGCTTGGTGGATCTCGCAACGCCAGCCACCGCCACGGACGTGCTGACCGATTTCGTTTTGGATAAGGACCTCACACACATCGAGACGCACCACGAACGCGACCTCCAGATGGATTGGGCGTGGCAGCATACGGTTGGCGACTTGGATCATTACGATGTGTTCATCCCGCGCGCCAAGGTTCGACCGGCCGATCAACCCGCATGCACGTGGGATCAAGATCCATCACTGACCGTGGAAGCGCCAGGAATGAAGCTGGTGGACGTCTCGTCTGGCATCGATTTCGCCGGGGCGATCACGCTCACGGATCCGAACGGCAGCGTTCCCAGCGGACATTACGACGTAACAGTACGCAGTCCGACGGAGCGGCGAGGCATCTACCGACTGAGCGCGCGATGGGTGGACGGAACGTATCTGACGCCTCCCCAGTGCAAGCGGGTTACGGAGTGGTACACACTGTTGCACACCCTGGCGGCGCCGACCTACCCCAGCAATTGGTTTGACGTGTCACGGATATTAACGTGGAGACCCAGTCCAGGCGGTGATCCGCCCGGTCCATGGTCGGGTTCGGTTCCGCTTTATTCGCTCGGCGCAATTGTTCCCGTCGAGCTGCGCGAGGGTGACACGATCGACGCCCTGATCTCGAGTCCGGCGGATCGGCCGGTCCAGGCGCGGTTATACGATTTAAATGACGTCCTGATGGCCGAGAGCGGGTCGCTGACCGCCACGAGCCCCGGCAAGGCCCGTATTCCTGATGGCCTGTTGCCGCAGACGCGACTGACAGCCGGCGGATTGGCTGCAGGCGGTTTCTACCTGCTGCAAGTTGTGCCAATTTCCGATGCCGGAAAAGACCCCGCGCCTCTCATTCGCGTTGGCGTCAGCCGAAGATAGGTTGAGTCACCCACGGGCCGCCCGCGATTTGAATTCGGGGCTCGTGACTTCCATAGGGAGAAAAACCATGAGATCCGTTCGCGCAAGGTGTCACGTACGGGTAATGGTCGTCGTCTGGTCATGCAATACTTTGCTTCGGTGGGAGAGACTATCACCAACCACGAGCGCTACCTGAAGGTCGCCAGCGCGGACTCGGTTCGTCCGACGTGGCAGCCGCAGCGAACCGCGTTCTGGCAGTGCTGGACGCCAAAGGGAGTGCAGACCTCAAGGGAGATGTTGTACTAAATAAATAAACAGGACACCTACAAGGAGAAGAAGATGAAAACTCTAAACACGCGCTGGAAGCTGATTGCGTTAGTGCCATTGGTGGTCATCGCGATTCTCTCGATGGGAAACAAGACGCTGACGCCGGGCGATTGGGTGCTGCGCAAAGGAGATAGGATTGTCTTGACGGTGCCTGAATTCCGAGGCGGCGAAACCGGCTATCTGGTGTTCAGAGGGTTCCCAAACGATATGGCCATGCTCTCTTTCGGCCCCTCCGGAGAGCTGCGGACGCTGGCATTCGCACCCTTTGGAACTGCGTTGCCAGGAGGCTGGCGCACCGACTGGAACGACCAATATTATGCGGGTGACTTCAATGGGGACGGCCGAGGGGACGTGCTCGTGGAATCCCCGTGGGGAATTGGCATCCTTATTCAGGGGGGGCCCCTTGGCCTAAAGACGCTAGCCCTCTATCCGTATGGCACCGTGCTGGATGGACACTTGTTGGGAAGCAAGGCTACGTGGAGGCTCGGTCCGACGCGAAGTCGAGGTCCTGTCATCGCAGACATTAACCACGACGGTCGCGCGGATGTCTTGATAGTGAGCGAGTGGGGACTCGGCATCCTGGGCGGCGTCTACAATGGGTTTGGGGTCCTCAATGCTTATCCCTTTGGCACCAAGCTTGTTGGCGGCTGGACCTTGGGCTCCGGAGACATCATAGCGGGAACGGGGGACTTTAACGGCGATGGCCAGACCGACATTCTGATTAGGAGTGATTGGGGTGTGGGATTCTTGACTCGCGACGCAGCCACAGGCGAACTGATAACCTTGGCGGCGGTACCGTACGGCGACACCGGCATGGAGTGGACGTTGTCGAAGTACGACTCCTTTTGGCGAAACGGGGATTTCGACAAGGACGGACGGGACGAACTCCTCTTCAGACGCAATGACGGCAGCATAGCGCTCCTGTCTTTGAAGGGCAGTAGCCTTAACACCCTTGTCGTTGCCCACCCGGGCGACCGGCTTGGCGACTGGCTGCTGGGTAAAGAAGACTCGTTTGGCTGGATTGCAGATTACAACGGAGATGGCAAGGCCGAACTTTTCGTAAGAAGCGGCTGGGGAATGGGCATTCTCAGGTTCCAGCCTTCAGTGATTCCTTCCGGTCCTGACCGACCCTTTGTCCCGCCCGCACTGAAGAGCCTGGCGATGTTCCCCAACGGCAGCCGGATCAAGGGCGGTTGGGTCCTTTCTGCCTCCGATAAATTCGACTTCCATGGCAGGTTGGAGAGGCCATCGGCAGAATCGCTCCTGGTTTCCAGCGGCTGGGGAATAGGCGTCATCAGCCTGGCCCCGGACAAGACGTTCTACGCGACGCTGATGACCCCCTATGAGATCCCTCCGGTGACTCCTCCGACGACTCCTCCGACGACACCACCCAAACCCCCGGTACCAACGCCACCGTCGCCGAAAACCTTCGAAGTGTGGGTGGAAATGAAAGGCACTCCTGTGTCGAAGGGGCCGATCCCCTACACCGCCATCTTTCCATCGCCCCTCTTCCTCTGTCCAGGTTGCCGCGTGAAAGAGATTCAGACTTTGTCGTCCGGTCCCAAATTCATCTTCTTCAAGGCGCCGGGCACCTCGGAAGAGTGTGCGAAACCCGACTCCAAGTACATCGACGTCGTGTCCGCTGGGGGCAGCGCGAACTTGAGCTTTCTCTACGGGAGTGCCACGCCGCCGACGCCGCTGACTATCGCTGCGTGCACGGATCAGCCGTTCGACCCAAGCCTTCCCATACCATCCGTGCTGGTGAAGGTTACTTACGTAAAGCCTTGAAGGCTTGAAAGTCTTCGCTCGCGAGGCGGACACGCAAAAAGGAGCTGGATGATCTGGGAATTGGTAACTGACCTGACCACCTGAGTGGAGGAGGAGAAATAGACGTGAAGAGGATTTTCTTATCAGCGTTGATTGGCGTCGGCATGGTGGCTGCGATCTTTCAAATCTCGTCAGGAAGCGAAGCGGCGCGGACCGGAGAGAGTTTCGGCGGGGCGGAGACCTTCAAAACCGACTCTCCTGCGCCGACACCGACCCCGCCTGAGACTTATCCGCTCGTCTGCCGGGGAGCCCCGAGTCTGAAACAAGACCCTGCCACGCGCGGCTCATGGGACGTTGGCTTCACATTCACCAGAGGAACCAAACCGGCGGGTAAGGGGCTGGCTCCTGGCGAGTGCTCGTGGTTGGATCGCGGGATGCGCGAAGACGAACCAGACAGGCTTTATCAAAATTTCGAGGGACTAGAATTTCCTCCCGGAAAAAAGCCGTGGTTTTTGGAGTTTCATTCTCCAGATAAATACTGGACTTTCCAGGTATCCACCCAGGTATCCAAATACGGAGGGAAATGGTTGATTGCCACGAGCGCCGAGCCACTGGAATTCAAGCCCTTGGAGTTCACTGTGGTGGATCGGGCAAAAGTGGTGTCCGACCTTGAAGTGATACCACGGAGTTATCCGCTCGTCTGCCGGGGAGGACCGAGTCTGAAAATAGTTATTTTGCGAGACGGGACAAAGATAGGCTTCGAGTTCGTCCGAGGAACCAAGCCTGCCGGTGATGGACTGGCTCCTGGCGAGTGCTCCTGGATAGATCGCGGTATGAACGCCGATGAACCACCCAGGCTTTCTCAATATGTCGAAGACATGGACAGTCTGAAAGCGGGAACACTTGCTCCGGAAAACGGATGGTATGAGGAGCTTCATTCTCCAGATAGATACTGGACGTTCATGGTCTACAACAAATGGAGACAGTTGAATGTGACGAGCGCTCGGCGAAGCGGTTGAATTGAGCCAACACGACCCACTCAGCAGTTTGAGAATCCAAACTTGGCGCAACTTCAATTGAGTCAAATACAATCGATTGGCAACTGACCTGACCACATAAGTGGAGGAGGAGAAATAGACATGAAAAGGATTTTCTTATCAGCGTTGATTGGCGCCGGTATGGTGGCTGCGATATTTCAAATCTTGTCAGGAAGTGCAGCAGCGCGGACGCCGGAGGATTATCCGCTCGTCTGCCGCGGGGGAGGGAGTTTGGTGATTGGCATGGCGCCAGGTGAGGGAAACATAGGTTTCGTATTCACACGAGGAACCAAACCGGCAGGCGAGGGACTGGCCCCGGGCGAGTGCTCGTGGGTGGATCGCGGTATGCGCCCAGAAGAGCCCGACAGACTTTCTCAGCATGTCGAAGACACGGAGAGTCTGAAAGTGGGAGGAACACTGGCTCCGGAAAACAGGTGGTACGAGGAACTGCATTCTTCGGGTAAGTACTGGACCTTTATGGTTTCGAATAACGGGCGGGGACAGTTGATTGCGACGAGCGCCCGGCCAGGCGGTGGGCCAGAACCCAAAGACGAGCCAACACCGGTAAAGCTTCCTAGAGACTGCGGCATGACTCTCCCTTGTGGCGGCACCGTTTCGAGCTTCCCGTTCGCGTTTTCGATTACCAACACTGGAAATGGTAATGGGGCAGGGTCATTCGAGATCGACAACCCTGCCAGCATAGGCTTTGCGCTCTTCGCCACCACCAACGGTACGGGTGCGGCGTTCGCGGCCCGTGGCCTTGGTGGTAGCTCGACAGCCGGTTTGTTTACCAATGAGAATTCGAGCAATAACAGCAATGCGCTCGAGGCCAGGACCAACGGCGGCGGTGCCGCGGTGTACGGCAGCTCCTGGAATGGCCCGGCAGGACACTTCGAGATCAGCAACGCCAGCAACAAGAGCTCGGCGCTTGTAGGCGAGACCAACGGGAGCGGCGCGGGCGTTTTTGGGCGAACGAGTTCGACTGTGTTCAACGTAGCCGGGGTGCATGGAGAGGCAACAGCGAAGTCCGGCACTGTTGTTGGAGTGTACGGCGCGGCGAGAAACGATCCGAATGGGACTGGCGTCGCTGGGTTCGGAAGTGCGACTGGAGGATACTTTAATGCGACCGGAAGCTCCGGCAAGCGCGTCGGCGTATACGGCATCGGCAGTAGCACCGGCGTCTCTGGCCAGGGCGCCATCGGTGTCTATGGCGAGAGCGATGGCGATGCTGCCGTTCGCGGCTTAAACACTGGAAGCGGTGCAGCGGTCGTGGGTGTCAACACTGGCAGCGGTGCAGGGGTTGTGGGCGTCAGCTTAAATGCCAAGGGTCCTGGCGGCAGCTTTTCAAATCCGAAGGGAGGCACCGCACTCGAAGTCACAGGGACTGCCTCGATGAGCGATGTTGAAGTCAGTGTCCTAACCATAAAAGGTGGTTCCGATCTGGCAGAGCGGTTTGAGGTGAGCGACGAAGCAAAGCCAGGTATGGTGATGGCCATTGATCCGGATCATCCGGGCATGCTGTGCATCGCTCGAGGAACAAATAACCGGCGGGTGGCCGGTATTCTCAGTGGCGCGAACGATCTCGGCGCGGGGATGGTTTTAGCCGACTTGCCGGGCGCGAAGCACTCGATGCCGCTGGCCTTGTCGGGTCGCGTCTGGGTTTACGCCGACGCCACCAGCAAAGCTATTGAACCGGGCGACTTGCTCACAACCGCCGATGCAGCGGGCTACGCGATGGCCGTTACCGATCACGTCCGCGCTCAAGGCGCGATCATCGGCAAGGCAATGACCGGATTGAAGCACGGCAAAGGAATGGTTCTGGTCTTTGTCACGCTTCAATAATTTGATTCCTCGGCACATCAGGTTCAGCGTCGATGCATCGGACGAAGGGAGGAAATTTGCCATGAATATTCTGGCTCTTTCAACCATGAAGATTAAGCAGAGCATGGCGACTAGATGCCGGCAGGCGGGAGTATGGGTCACCGTAGTTGTGTTGCTAGCCTCTTCATCGGCATGGACTCAAACGAGTTTGATTTCAGTCCAACCCGGGCGACCCCTGCCAAAATCAGAACCAGTCAACACGGGCCGCGTAGCGGAGGTTGGTTCCTCAACAGGTTACGTGAACGGGGCGAGTAGTTGTGACAAGCGAACCGGTGATAAAGATTGTCCCTTTAGAAAGTTTGGAGAGGGTGTAGACGGAGTTTCTGCGGGTGGTGCCCTCTTTGTCAGAGGTGGTTCTTACCCCGAGCCCATCATTCTTAACAAGAGAATGGAAATCAGGGCCTATGACGGCACGGCAAGAATCGGCCCATCATCACTGGCGCCTTTCGATCTGGTAGCTGAAGGCGTGGATGACAACCTGCTCCCGCTGAATCCAAAATGGGGAGCTCAGATAAACGATCCGAGCGCACTTCCAGATTCCAAGTCATGCGGCGATCTAGTGTCCCTCCTGAAGCGTGGCACATGTGCAGCATTTGCCGACCTTCCCTGCACGCATCAGTTTACGCCGCTCGACTGTGGGACTGGTTCGACCGGGTCGCCAGGTACGGTGGTGTGTGTCGCGCCGCATGTGAACTGGTTCCCTGCTACCTATCAAGGGATCTTATCCTGGAGCAACCACAGTTGCCCGCTTCCCTGCGGCGACGATGACTACAATGCATTCCTCCAGCGTGACGACCGGGCAGGATACACCACTGCCAATCCAGACAACTTGTTACTCGAATTCGATTCTGATGAAACAGTAGATCATTTCAAGACTCCCTGGTGGGCAAGTTTTCATACTGCCGTAGATCTCGATGGCTGCAGTGGGGAAACGAGTATCCCGGGATGCCCCAAACCAAAATTTGGAAGCAGAGGCCACGCGATGATTGACGGCAAGTTTGCCATCGTGACCGGCCTTATTGGTCTTGATTGCGAACATGAATGTCACAGCGAGTCACATCCGGTCTGGGCGATTGCGATGAACGTTAAGCCTTCCGACGACGACGACCTCTGGGCCTTCTTTGTGCGCAACTGGGGTAACGAAGGGTTCTGCGGCACAAGTCAACATTTCATCGACTTTCCGAACAACAAATACACATTCCGCCTGCCCTGGAAACCAGGGGCAACATCAGTCGATGTCATTAGCAAATCCTTCCATGCTTACCACACGACGAAGCCTGAGCCCACCGTTAGAAGGGTGCCTGGCGAAGGGGTATTCGTCACGTTCACTTTGGACGCGCCAAGAGCGGACGGCTCAATGTGGGACGGGGAATTACGTTTGAAATGGAGTGGCGGCTGAGCCACCGGCGAAGCGTCCGAAATTTGCTGATGAACCGTGAGGCGAAAGGGAGTCCCGTCATGGCCAAGCGTGAAACGAACAGACTTGAAGCGAACAGACAAAGAGAAGCTGTAAGAATAGTTCTGTTTGGGACCCTGTTATTGTTCGGGCAAGCTCTTTTGCTTTGGGCACCCGGACCGGCGAGCGCGCAGCAGTCCTATGAGACGTACTTTCGGTACATAAATGACTACCCATCGAAAGCGGCACTTCCTTGGGGCACGCATCCGCAAGGTGCAACGCACGATGAAGATTGCTGGTACATAACACAAGGTCCGGGGCTAGATGAGAAACCCCCAATCGCCAGCCTGTGGCGGATTCCGGTTGAGCTTGATCTTAATTCAGTCGGATTCTCTACTCCGGGGGTCACGATAAAGGATCTGAAGAACATCCCTCCGATAATGCGTGATGATTATAACCATGTCGGTGATCCCACATATTATAAGTACGGCGGCCAAGGTTATGTTCTGGTACCAATCGAGGGTCCGGATCCTGCCACCGGCGCGGGGCGAGGGGGAATTGCTGTCTTTCGCGCGGACGCTTCGCTGGCCTATGTCGCCCATGTCGCTTTGCCGCTGGCACGGCAGTCGAGGGCGCCGTGGTGTGCAGTCGATCAGCAGGGTATCTTGTACACATCCAATTACAGTGATGTCTCGACGGTCCATAGGTACAACGTGAAGTGGCCGATGTTACAGGATAAGACTCCCAAGCTAGTGCTCGATTACAGTTCTTCATTGACACTTCGCGATGAGGCCGGTTCGGTGTTCGCACTTCAAGAGGTACAGGGAGGAAAGATCACGCCGGACGGGACACTTTTGTATATGGTGGGTAGGGATATCCACGTGTTCAGCATAGCCACCGGGCGCAGGGTTCGACAATCTGAGAATGGGAGCGGCTGGTTTAATTATGAATATCAATGGCCACAAATCCCGGAAGGTATGGTGATTTGGGATCTCGACAACGGCATGGCGCCGCACATTAGAGGCCAACTCCACGTGTTCATGTTTCGCCACGGTCTGATTAGTCATGATGATCTCTATTTCAAGCATTACGATGGGGCGATCGATGTAGACGGGAGTGTGGGAACGGACAAACGACCGGGAACGGAGCGGGTATTTCCCTTCAAAACTGTAGGAGGCGGTCAGAGTCAGGCTTGGGACGGTGCCCACATCAATATAAAAGCCGGATCATATCCTGAGAAGCTGACTCTCTCGAAACCGGTGAAACTGGTCGCCAAGGGAGGAACCGTAACCATCGGGAAGTGACTCTGCCCAGAGGCCAGCCCTGCGCAATAGCGGGTTGTACTTCAGCACCGGGGAAGGCTTTCGGTTTGCGCCGACGGCTTGGTCGCTGGAGTACTCAACACGCATCGCCGATCATGTCGTAAACCTGTCGCCAACGTCCGCCGATCTTCTTGAAAATCAGCAACGCGTAACCATCGAAGCCGCCCTGCGTGGCAAAGACTTCGCCCATCCCATCGCCGTCAAGATCGAGCTGGTCGATGAAGTCGATGCTGGAAAGAAAGCCTTCCGGCGGAGGTTGATAAGCCTGGAACTTCACAAAGTCGGCGCGCATGGCCGCGCCTTGCTGATGAGCTATCAGAAATAGATCGCGCTCGAATTTGTTCTTCGCTGTTGATGTAAAGCTCCCGACCATTTCGTACTTGCCATCGCCATTTAGATCGGTCGCCGTGAGATTGGTGATCTTGATCGAAGGAATCAGATTCCCCGGCGTGCGGTTTTGCGAGTAGACGCTCTTAACCAGGGCCATCACTTGGGAGCGCTCTCCGTCTGTGGGCGCGCGCCGCGCTGAGGCGCACTTGCCCAGCGATTCGGAATTCGTCGCCAGCGCCATCACCTTGCCGCCGAGCCGGGCGGTGGTCGCTGGCGTTACTTCCGCATGAATATTGTTACATCCTTCGCTCCATTTCTTCACGGTTACGTTGCCGGCTTCGCCGCCGCCGAAAATCAAGCGATAGACTTTCCCCGGAGCAAAGTATTCGTTGGCAAAACTCTTCTGCTTGTCTTTCTGTTCGTCGGTATACGGCGCGTGCAAAAGCTTCCCGTCAACGATGACAACCGCATCCATGCTGCCTTCGCCGGATTCGGCTGAAACCGCAAAGACCACGGCGCCCTTTCGCGGCTGGGCCGGCGTCGTGTTGGCTGAGTTCCCTTCCCGCGGCGCAGACACAATCAGCACAGATGAAACTAACAGCAGCGCTAACAGAAGCCTTCTCCAGTTATTCGCAAGCACAGTAGGTTTGTTTCTCACTCTCAATCACTCCTTCTCGATCCGTTCAAGTCGAACTCGCGCATATCATACACTGGCATAGGACGAGGTCAGTACCACCCGCGTAAGTGGGTGGTCCAGTTCACTCAATGCGCGGAGTTAACGGTTGGGCCCACCTGCTGACGCAGGTGGTACTGACCTCATCATCTACGATCCTATTTCGCATGGTTCAATTCCTGGGGTCACGTGGTGCTAATGAAATCTGCGACGCGCAGGCTGCCTTGTCACTGTTTCGGCCCAACACTATACTCAAATTGCTTTAACTGCCGCGCTGAACCTTGCAGTAGATAACTTTGCAGCCAACAACGCATCAAGGGACACTTAAAGCCAAGGGCTTTCGCTTCGCTATTGTCGCGAGCCGCTGGAACGATTCGCTTGTTTCGCGGCTGATAGATGGTGCGCTGGATGCTCTCGCGGAACTTTCTGTCGACGAGAACGCGGTCGAGATTTTTCGCGTGCCCGGCTCGTTTGAAATTCCTCTGTGTGCGCTGAAAGCTGCGGAGTCGAAGAAATTCGACGCGGTGATTTGTCTGGGAGTGATCATTCGCGGACAGACGCCGCACTTTGAATACATCGCCACTGAGGTCGCGCGCGGTATCGGCGAAGCGAGCATGAAGACTGGAGTGCCTTTGCTGTTTGGCATCATTACGGCGGAGAATGTGGACCAGGCGATCGATCGCGCCGGGGTTAAGCTGGGCAATAAAGGTTTTGAGGCGGCTACGGCGGCGGTCGAGTTAGTGAATCTGTACAAATCGGTAATCGGTGATAAGTGATAGGTAACAAGATGAAACTCTTGCTCTCTTATCACCTGTCACCTGTCACTTTTGACGGTAGTTTATGGGCTCGCGTCGTAAGGCGCGCGAATGCGCCTTGCAAATGCTCTTTGCGGCTGACGTTTCGGGAACACGCGGGGATGAACTCGCGCGCACCTTCTGGTCTGAATTGGCGGACGGGGAGATGGAGCCCGACGCGCGCGAGTTTGCCACGCGTTTGGCGCTTGGCACGCTCGAGAATCTGGAAGAAGTTGACGAGCGAATTCGTTCCCGCGCCGAACACTGGCGCATTACTCGGATGGCGCTGGTGGATCGCAATGTCCTGCGACTCGCTGTTTACGAATTCCTCCATGAAGCCACGCCGCGCACCGTCACGATAAACGAAGCGCTCGAAATTGCCCGCCGGTTTTCCACCTACGAAGCCACGCAGTTCATCAACGGAATTCTTGACGCCATCAAAGGCGATCTGGATCGGGAATCGCCCGCGGCCGAAACGGTGATCGACCAGGAAGGCGAAGGTGAGGTTCCTACTGTGGACGCCGAGCCATCCTAGCAGACTGCTCAAAAACTCCCTCTCCCTTTGGAAGAGGGCTGGGGGAGAGGGCCTGAGACAGCGGTAGCTCGTGTGTAGTTGATGTGTAGCTGCGCCTCGGTTCCACACCAACTCCCCTCTCCCTGACCCTCTCCCAAAGGAAGAGGGAGAGAGGATCTCTAATGGTACCGCCCCCAAAACCCTGCTACCAAAACAGCGACTTGAGCTAAACTGCTCCCGAGGGATGGACGAAGAGCAGGGCCAATTTATTGCCGATGCGCGCGAAATAGTCGAAAGGCTTGATCGCGATCTCGAACAACTGCGCGCCGTGCGTTCCCGCGGACCGAAACGTCGCGAGCTGGCCGCGCGAATTTTTCGGCGCGTGCACACGTTGAAAGGATCGGCGGGAACGCTGGGTCTGCAAAGCGTCAGCCGGATCGCGCACGAATGCGAAGGCGTGCTCGACGGAGTGCGACTGGGCCGCATCGAGATAACCGATGACGTGCTGGATGCGTTCGAAGATGCGAGCGACGCAATTGCGCGCGCGTTGGAAGCTGGGTCGTCTAAACAGAGCGAACCAAAGGCTGACGCAGTAGTCGAAAGACTCCACGCGCTGGCGGCACTGAGCAAGAAACAAGGAACCATCGCCAGCGGTTTGCGCTCGGCATTGCCAACGGAGATTGCCCGCGCGCTCAGCGAATACGACCTCCAGCACGCGCGCGAAGCAATCCGCGAAGGCGCGAAACTCTTCATTGTCTCTGCCGGCTTCGCCCTCGAGAGCTTCGACGAACAGTTTCGCGAACTCAGCAAGTTGCTGGGCCAAAGCGGTGAGATTATCGCCACCGTTCCCGGCGAGCCGGCGACGGCGGAGGAGCTTAACTTCAGGTTGCTTTACGCTGCTGAACTCGTCTCGAACGAAACTCTGCGGCAGGCCTCGGCGCTGGGTCGTATCGAACTCGACGAGCTGAAGATCGAACCTTTCACCGCCGGCGCAAAAATTCTCCTCGAAACTCCGCCGTCGATCGCGCCATCTTCTCTTCCCAGCGACAGCGTTTCGGTTCGGGTTGAGTTGGATGAGCTTGACGAACTAATTTCAGAAACCAGCGAGCTGTTTCGCGACGCGAGCAATGCCCTTGAATCGCTCCGCGGCCCCACAAACAAGCCGGCCGTAGACGCCGCTGCCGCGCATCTGCGCCGGAAATTTGTCGAACTCGAAGAGCGCCTGATCAAGTTGCGGTTGGTGCCGTGCGCGGAAATTTTCGAGCGCACCGCGGCGCGCGCCGGACGGATTGCCGCACGCCAGCTGGGAAAGCAGGTTGAATTTGTGATTGAAGGCGGCGACGTCGGCATCGACAAATCGCTCGCTGACGCGATCGCTGAGCCTTTGCTCCATCTGGTGCGCAACGCAGTCGGCCACGGCATTGAAAGTCCGGAAGTGCGCACTGCCGCTGGAAAAGGTGCGACTGGAAAGGTAAAGCTGGCGGCCTTCAATGAAGGAAGCCACATTCATATCATGGTTACCGACGACGGGCGCGGCATAGATTTGGATCGGATCGCCAACTCTGCAACTGAACACGGCATCGTCAGCAGTGGCGAGGGCTTGTCGATGGATCAATGTCTGCGTTTGATCTTTCGCCCCGGTTTTTCGACTGCGTCGGAAGTATCGGAATTGTCAGGCCGGGGTATTGGTCTCGACGTAGTCGATCGCGCGATGGAGCAAGCGGGCGGTGAAGTGCGGGTCGCGACCGAAGCTGGAGTCGGAACAACGTTCGTGATGATTTTGCCGGCGGCGCTGGCCCTGGTTGACTGTGTGATCGTTCGCTCGGACGATCAGTTTTATGGCATCCGCTCGGCGCGAGTCGCCGATCATCGTTCCCTCGATGCGCCAGAGCTAAAAAAGATCAGCAGCACCAACACCATCGATTGGAAAGGAGAAGCGTTGCCGGTACTGTCGCTGCGCAACCTTCTGTCGCAAGCTGACGACGAAGACGGCCATCACGGAAGAGACCTGATCGTTTGCCAGGCCGACACGAATCGCCCGGCGCGCAGCCGCGGCAACGATCGATTCGCGCTGATCGTTGATTCGGTCTCCGGAAAACAGGAGACGTTGGTGCGCGGGCTGGGGCGGCACGCCGCGCGCTGGCCGGGTGTATCAGGCGCGGCTGAATTGTTGGACGGCAACGTGGCGCTGGTGCTCGATGTGGAGCAGTTGATTGAGGCGCAAGTCACCCCGGAGGGGTGAAAAAAAGTAGCCCGGGGCAAGCGAAGCGCCGCCCCTGGAGCTGGATCGTCCATTGATTTTGCACCCTGCAGGGGCGCAGAGAAGATCGTTGAGTCGAAATCAACAACCAAGCTACGCGTGCTGAAACGAAAGCGCCATGACAGGCTGCGGAAATTTCTAGCGCCCCTGCAGGGCGCAGCTACCTTTTCTTCTGCGATCCAGGGGCGGCGCTTCGCTTGCCCCTGGCTACCGTCTTCCGCCCTTTCAGGGCTTCTCCTGACCGTCACCTTGGCTATCGGCTTCGTCAGCCTTTGCGCCGCAAGCGTCGCCGCCCAGACACGCTCCTATCCCAAAGAAATCCGCGGCTACAAAGTCGAACGCACCGCCATCGAAATCAAGAAACCTGAATCGAAGAACGGAAAACCGCCAGCCCAAAACGCTTCCAACAACGACGGTCAGACTGAAGAGCAAAACGTTTCGGAATCAGACGTTGACGCGCTGATTCAATTCGGCAAGCCGCAACTCGCGCGTGTCACGCCGCTGGGAATTACCTTCAAGGTTCCGATTGTGGTGGCGCCGGTCGCCCAAAAAGGCCGCGTTGACTTTCTCATGTTCGAAGACATGGTCGTCAACGGCACCTCTGTCGAGATCGACGAATACCATCGCGCTTTTGACCTGCCGAATAAAAAGCCGTCGACTCTGCGCGACCCGCTGAGTTTCTACATCTATTTGCCGCGCGCCGTGATTGCGGCGGTGGATGAATGGGGCAATTCCAAAGAAACCTGGCCGGTGACGGGCCGCGTTTACGTCTTCGGCAAGTTCAAGAAGGGTTTGTTCAGCTTCAAGCGCTGCGTGCCGGTGGAGTTGAATCTGACGATGCGAAATCCGTTGAGGACAAATTGAGCTTCCGCGTTGCACGACATGATAATTTCGCGTTACGCTGGGAGCGATCATGATCCGGTCGTTCCGTCACAAAGGACTCAGGGAGTCTTTTGAGACAGGAAGTAGGCGTGGCATAACGCCCGACCTCGCAGCACGGATTGGCCGCCGCTTAGACGTGCTTGCAGCAGCACAAGAGCTAGCCGACATCGATGCCCATGGTTTCAGCCTTCACAGACTCAAGGGCGAGAGACAAGCCGAGTGGGCTATCTCGGTGAGTGGAAATTGGCGAATCACTTTCAGGTTTGTGAAAGGGGAGGTTCTCGACATCAATTTGGAAGATTATCATTAGGAGAGAATTATGCGGGCTAGAACGAAGAGAAGACCGACGCATCCTGGAGAGTTGCTGCGTGAAGAGACACTTCCCGCCGCAGGAATAAAGGCCTCCGAACTAGCTGCGCTGCTCGGTGTGTCTCAGCGCGGAATTAACGCCCTGCTCCAGGAGCGTCGTTCGGTAAGCCCCGACCTGGCACATAGGCTCGCCCGCGTGTTTAAGACGACTCCTGAGTTCTGGCTCCGTTTACAGGAGGCCGTTGACATCTGGGACGCTTGGCAAGAAAATCGTCGTGAATATGATCGACTCAAGCCGCTGAGTGAAAGGGCGGCGTGAAGGTGACTAAGGAAGGGACTATTGTTATTCCTCGACGTTAAGTTTAACCCCGGCCTAGTGACTTTTCCCATCGCGTTAAATACTCACGCCCAATCAACTTTCGGATGCATCGTGTGCCACTTCGTCGCTTGCTCAAACGCCAGAGCGACGCGCAGCGGCGACGCTTCGTCATAGAGCCCGCCGGTGAACATGATCGCCCGCGGCAGGCTCGGCGTGCCCGTGAAACCGCAGGGGACGCAAACCGCCGGATGGCCCGTCAGGTTTGTGATGATCAGACTCGCGCTGCCAGGCGCCGGCGAGACGAAGACGTCCCACTGCGACATCAGCTTGTCCATCTCACGCATTAGCAGTACACGCGCGCGCTGCGCTCGCAGATATTCAACGGCGGGAATGAAGCGCGAAGTACGAAACGTGTTGGGCCAATCATTGGGCTCTTGTCCGGAAAGCTGATTCACTCGTCCGTCGCGCGTGATGTCGTCGAACGCGGTCGCAGCTTCCGCAGTCAGGATGTAGCGAATGTTCTGCGTGGGAAACTTTGGCAATTCGATTGGTGTCATCTTCACGCCGGCTTTTTCCAGAGCGTCCAGCGCTTCCTTGTACATCGTGCGCCGCTGTTCCATCTGCTGTCGTTGCTGTTCGTTCTGAGGTTGGATGCCGGCGCCTTCGAATTCAGTCTTCAAGTAACCAACGCGCAATTTGTCCAGCGGAACATCAGCCGACCAATTGAATGGCGCATCGCCGACCGTCATGTCGCGACTGTCAGGGCCGTAGAGCGCGTCGAGCGCCGCCGCGCAATCTTCGACACCGCGACAAATCGGCCCAATCTTGTCCATCGTCCAGCTCAATCCCATCGCTCCGTAGCGGCTGATGCGACCGTACGTTGGCCGCAGGCCGGTCACACCGCAAGTCGATGACGGAGAGACGATGGAACCGAGGGTCTCAGTCCCAATGGAAAATCCAACCAGGCCGGCACACGTCGCCGAGGCCGGGCCGGCTGAGGAGCCGCTCGATCCGGTGCGATCTTCATCCGGCGCCCACGGATTGCGCGTTACGCCGCCAAACCACTTAGGGCCTTGCGCCAGCGCGCCCATGGAAAGTTTGGCGACCAGCACCGCGCCCGCTTCACGCAAACGCTCAACGACGGTCGAATCGTAATCGATCATTTGATCGCGATAAGGCTCAGCGCCCCACGTCGTCTTGATTCCCTTCGTAGCAAACAAATCTTTCGCGCCCCACGGAATTCCGTGCAACGGCCCGCGATACTTGCCGCGCTTGAGATCGTTATCGGCATCCTGCGCTTGCTTCATTGCCAGATCTTCGGTGAGGGTCACGATGCACAGAAGTTTCGGTCCGTACTTCTTCAATCGACTCAGGTACATCTTCGTGAGTTCGACGGAGGAGATTTTCTTCGTACGAAGCAACTCAGCCAGCTGTGGTACCGTCGCAAAGGCGAGGTCTTCGACGGACTTAAACTGCGCCGGTTCATGCTTGCTGAACCTGGTTCCATATCGGAACTTCAACTTCACCGGCGCGCGCTTGATATGAAATCCCGGCAGCGCCGGATGAAAGACAATCGCCGGCTCAGTGTCGAGCGGCACATCGATCTTGCGAACCACTTCGTAACTATCCAGGGCGCGATTGACGCCGCCGAGCGCCATGTCTTCCTGCTTATCGTTCAACTCGATGCCGATCAGTTTCTCGGCATTGTGCATCATGTCTTTCGTGATGCGCCCGGGTGTCGGTGACGGCCGCGGCGAAGGCGACGGAGTTGGCGTAGGCGTTTGCGCGACCGCTCTCAACGGCAGATTCGCCACCGTCAATCCTGCGGCGCCGGCTGCGGGAAGAAGTTTGACGAACGTGCGACGATTGATGCTGGATTTGTTTGGGGTCTTGCGTTCGGATGTTTTCATAGGTTCCTCGGTTGGGTTTGGAGCCCTCCCTAACGATCGGGCTTCTGACACGCTCTGCTCACTGCTCACTGCCCACTGCTCACTGTGTCGGACTGCCGTACTTCATCTTCACGACCTTCGCTTTTCCGGTTCGATAGATGGTCACGATGTACAAGTTGTCGTATTCGGTTTCAGGAATAGTCGGATAAGTCGGTCCGCCCAGGGCCGCGATGATTTCCGGCACCGTGTTGTTGTGGCCTGAGATGAAAATGATTTCACCTCTGTGTTGGGCTCGAATCTGTGTCAACAATTCCGCGGTGCTTTTTGAATTAACCTGGGCGATCGGCAAGCCCAATTTGTCAGCCAAAGGTCTCACCGTCTGCTGTGTGCGTTTGTATTGCGTCGCATAGATAGTATTGATTCCCGCGTCACCAAACATGCGCGCGAGTTCCTGCGCGCGCGCCTGGCCGGCTGGACTGAGATCAACGTCCGGATTGTTTGGATCGATGAGCTTCTCGGCGTGACGAATCAGAATCACCGTCGTGACCGGACGAGAGAAAGTTGCGTAGTAAGCAAAGACTACGACCGCGCCGAGCACGGCAAACAACATCGCGAAAACCAGCGCGGTCTTTAGTCCAGCGCGTCTTTCCGGAGCTTCATCAGTCATGCGGGGTCTTTCGGTTCCTTTGCAAGCTCAGGCTCGAATGGCCGCATACAATATCACTGGATGCCTGTTATTTCGAGCAAATTCTTTCTATTTCCGCCGGATGCAATCGCAAACAGAAGGTGCTAATCTAGGTCTTAACGAACCGCAAAACCCGAAACGGAAAGCACGCAAACTTGGCCCAGCAGCAACCCAGAACTGATCTCTCGGAACTCATCGCTGAAAATTTCGGCGCGAATGCTACGTATGTCGAAACTTTGCTCGCGCGCTGGCGCAGCGACCCCGCGCTGGTTGATGAATCGTGGCGCGCGTATTTTGCCGAGTTAGTCGGCGAGCCTGCAGTTTCAGAGACTCCGAAAGCCGGCGACATTGTGTCGCCGCAGGCTGACGGCGACGGAGCAGCGGCGGCGGCGAAACCTGCTCGCGCAAGAGCTGCGGTCGCAGAACCGAAACCATCGCCAACCGAAACAGAGGCTGTAGAATCCACCCCGATCCGCGGCGCCGCGCTCAAGATCGTCGAGAACATGGAAGCGAGCCTCGCGGTTCCGACGGCGACTTCACAGCGACGCATTCCGGTTAAGCTGCTCGATGAGAATCGCCGCCTCATCAACCGTCATCTGAGCGATCAAGGCGGCCGCAAAGCTTCCTACACGCACTTGATCGCATGGGCGATCGTGCGCGCGCTCGCGGAATTTCCTCAGCTCAACGACGGCTTTGGAGTGATCGACGAACAGCCGTCGCGAATCCGACGTGAATCCGTGAACCTGGGTATCGCGATCGATCTGGAAAAGAAAGACGGCACGCGCTCGCTGCTGGTTCCGAATATCAAGGGCGCAAACCAACTCACCTTCTCAAACTTTCGCGCTGCTTACGACGACGTAGTCAAACGCGCGCGCGAAGGCAAACTGCAAATTGCGGACTTTCAAGGCACGACCATTTCGCTCACTAATCCCGGAACAATCGGCACGGTTGCGTCCACGCCGCGCTTGATGGCGGGTCAGTCGGTCATCATCGCCACCGGCGCGATTGAATATCCGGCGGAATATCAGGCGATGATCCCTGCGGTTCTTTCGCAGCTCGGCATTAGCAAGGCGATTACGATCAGCAGCACTTACGATCATCGCATCATTCAGGGCGCGGAATCGGGAGCGTTTCTGGCGCGTGTGCACGAATTGCTGATCGGCAAACAGCGCTTTTACGATGACATCTTCGCCGATCTGGGCATTCCACATCCGCCTCTGCGCTGGAACATCGATCGCACTCCCTTCTTTGCGGGCGCCGATCAGATGCACGAGCAGTCGATGCGACAGGCGCGGGTGATGGAACTGATAAATGCTTATCGAGTCCGCGGCCACTTGATCGCTGACATCGATCCATTGCACGCGATGCCGCTTTTGTATCATCCCGAACTGGACATCGAAACTTACAATCTCACGATTTGGGATTTCGACCGATTGTTCATAACCGGCGGACTGGGCGGCACTGAGACGGCAACGCTGCGCGAGATCTTGGACATCCTGCAACGTGCGTATTGTGGCAAAGTCGCCATCGAGTATCGCCACATTCAAAGCAAGGAAGAAAAACTCTGGCTGCGCGAGCAGGTTCGTCGCGAGTTGGTTCATCCCGAGCCAATCGCCGTCGAAGTTAAGAAACAGATTCTCTGGAAATTGATTTCCGCCGAACAGTTCGAGCACTTTCTCAACACGAAGTACCTGGGACAGAAGCGTTTTTCGATAGAAGGATGCGAAACGATTATTCCGCTGCTCGATCAATTGATCGAGCGCGCGGGAGATCTCGGCGTCGAAGACATCACACTGGGCATGGCGCACCGCGGCCGATTGAATGTGCTCGCAAACGTCATCGGGCATTTCTGCGAGCGCATTTTCACGTCGTTCGAAGGTTCGATTCATCCGTCGTTTCCCGCAGACGAAGGCGACGTGAAATATCATCAGGGCGCAACGGGCGAGCGAGAAACTGGCAGCGGCAAGACAGTTCGTCTAACCCTTTCACCGAATCCCAGTCACCTGGAAGCCGTCGATCCGGTTGTTGAAGGAATGACACGCGCAAAGCAGGACGCGGTGATCGAGCGACTGGACATTCAACGACCGGAAGCAATGGATCGCGCGCTACCCGTGTTGCTGCACGGCGACGCGGCGTTTGCCGGACAGGGAATTGTGATGGAGACGTTGCAGCTCGCGCAACTCAAGGGTTATCGCGCCGGCGGGACGATTCACATCATCATTAATAATCAGATCGGATTCACTACATCGCCGGAAGCGGGGCGCTCGTCGATCTATTCGACGGACGTTGCGCGCATGACGCAGATTCCGATTTTTCACATCAACGGCGACGATCCCGAAGCCGCTTATCGCGCGCTGCGCATCGCGCTGGATTATCGTCAGCAATACAAAAAAGACATCGTGCTGGACGTTGTCGGTTTTCGGAAGTTGGGGCACAACGAAACCGATGAGCCGAGTTACACGCAGCCTTTAATGTACCAACGAGTCAAGGAACATCCCGGCGTCCGCGCGAAGTATGCAAAACAGTTGATTCGCGAAGGCGTGATCGATGAAGCCGGCCTGAATGAACTGATCGAACAACGGATTCGTCGTTATGAAGACGCGCTGGCGCGCGCGAAGGAAATCGCGGCAAGTACGAAGGCTTCCGAGGAACCGGCTGCAGCGGTTGTTGAACTCGACGGCTCTGACATAGTGGAGACCGGCGTCGATGCGGAAGTTATCAAAGGAATCACACGGCAGATTGCCGTCGTGCCGGAAGGCTTCAATCTGAATCCCAAGATGGTGGGGCAGCTCGCGCGCCGCGCTAAGATGGGCGAAGGCGCCGCGCCGCTTGACTGGGCCTTTGCTGAGGCGATGGCGTTCGGCTCGCTGGCGCTCGAAGGCGCGCGTGTCCGTCTGAGCGGGCAGGATTCGGGTCGCGGCACTTTCAGTCAGCGCCACGCTGTTCTTTACGACACGCAGACGGGTCAAGCGTGGTCGCCTCTCTCTGAGCTTCGTTCCAAAGATTCTCCGCATGGACGCTTCGAAGTTTTCGACAGCTCGCTCTCAGAGGCAGGCGTGCTCGGATTCGAATACGGTTATTCGGTGGTGGCGCAGGATGCGTTGGTGATGTGGGAAGCGCAGTTCGGCGATTTCAACAACGTCGCCCAATCGATCATCGATCAATACATCGCGGCCAGCGAGGACAAGTGGAAGCAAACTTCGCGTTTGACGCTGTTGCTGCCGCATGCGTACGAAGGCCAGGGGCCGGAACACTCGAGCGCACGGCTGGAGCGGTTTCTGCAACTTTGCGCCGAAAACAATTTGCAGGTCTGTTATCCGTCAACGGCGGCGCAATATTTTCATTTACTGCGACGACAGGTGCGACCCGGTTTCGAGCGCCCGCTGGTTGTGATGACTCCGAAGAGTTTGCTGCGTCTGCCGGCGGCGGCTTCGTCTCTGGAGCAGTTGACCACAGGCGGGTTCCAACCAATCATCAACGATGCGGGAGTGAAGGACGCCGCGCGCGTCGAACGGATCGTGCTGTG
>DASZZL010000052.1:0-12228 GCA_035545035.1 Pyrinomonadaceae bacterium | reverse complement strand
CGAGTTTCACTTTCTTTTCGATAACGCGGCACCAGCCCACACGATGATCCACGAGTTCGCGGTCCCACTCGTCATAGTTGAACGCGACTTCGCCGGCTTCCAAATCCTGCTCCGGCATTTCGCCTTCGCTCCAGGCCTCGCTGCCTTCAAGCTCGTCGAATTCGCCTTCAGCGTCTGCGTTCCAGGCATTAAAGAGTTCGCGCGCGTCACGCCTCTGCGGTTGCCGATTCGCGTCGCGCTCGGCGAGCATCTGCTCGGCCAACTTGTTCGCGTCTTCCTGATCCAGCTCATCCGGCACTTCGATCTGCTGCTCGGACTCTTCCTGCGAGATTGATTGAAACAGCGAATAGACGCGGCTGGTGGCCATCAAAGTATCGGCGACAGTCGCGTCGCCGCCATTCAGATATTCGGCCACAATCGTTTCGAGCTCGGAAACGATCTGGCGATAAAACTCGCGCGCGTCGTTAAGCGCACCGCCGAGCATCGTGATTTGAAACAGCAGCTCGAACGGCACGAGCGCCGCCGGCAGATCGACGATGCGCGGCCGGCGATTGCGCAGATGTTCGCGAATCAGATCGAGATCGCGCGTCAGACCGCGATAGGTCCGTCGCAGGCTACGATCGATGCGACCGTTCTCAAGCGTGGCGAAAATTCTGCGCGCCAACGCCGGGATCGGAAACAGATTCAGCGCGTGACGGTAATCCAGGCCTTCATTCAGCGGCTCCACTTTGCGGCTTTGCGCCTTTGCGTGAGAATAACCGCCCGCTACCGCAGGCGGTTCTGACGCGTCATCGATGTAGCCATCCAACGCAAACGCATCGCGCGCATCCTGATTCTGCGGATCGTAAAGCTCGGACAGTGCCGCGTAAGCCGCGCGCAGATCGTCTGTGTCGCGCGCGTAAGTGCCAAACTCGATCTGTCCGGCGGCGTGCGCCGCCAGAACTTTGTAAAGGCGAAAATCGAGTTCTTCATCGCCGAACTCTGTCACCACCGAAGGCAGGTGAATCGTGCGGCCGTCGCCGATGCGCGCTTCGACCGGCACGGCGGCAAGCGGCGCGATCTCAACGGCGCGCCCGGTCAGGCCTTCGACATAAAGACGCAGCAGAAGCTGAATCGATTCCAACGAAAGCCCGGCGCCGCCTTCTCGCAGCGCTTCGTTGCTGCTGCGCGTCTCCAGTGCGTAATAGCTGCGCCGCGCGCGCGTGTCTCCGGAAATCAAGCCGGCGCGCGCCCAGCTCTCGAACTGTTCGATCGAAACTGTGCGCAGCGCTTTCGCGCTTGAACGCAAACAGGCGAGCGCTGCCTCCGAATCGACGAGAGCTACCTCTCGCGTCAACGCAATCACGCGGCGAGCGAGTCCAACAGCGTTTGCATGGTCTTTGGTTGACGCGAGCGTTTGAAAGAACGCCGGGCTGGAACGGATGAAAGCGACCAGGCCGGCATTGCCGTGAGAGGCAACCGCCCAGAGCAAATCGATCCAATCGTCAAAGGATTCCGGGAGCGTCCGCAGAATTTCGCCGCCGGCTATCAGAATGTTGAGCGCGGCCGCGCCGCCGCGTTCCAGAAAACTGGTCGCGCGACGCATTAACTTCAGGGCCTGGTCCGCGGCCAGCTTGTCGATCGCCTGAGGCAAAGCAGCCCACGCATCCGCGGCAATGCCGCCGGCGCGTTCAGCAAACGCTGACGTCAGGTTAATCGCCGCACGCGTCGTGATGAGGTCAGTACCACTTGCGTAAGCTGCCGGGTCATTGGCCTCGAGTTTAAGTAATCCCGCAATGACTACCGGCGCCGCATTCAAAAACTCCGCGCTGTGTTTAGCGGACCTCCGCGAAATCTCGGCCGCGATCTCGTAAATCGATCGCAAGAGTTCCGGTTGATCGACCTGTTCAGCCAGCGCGGGCGCATTGCGAAACGTTTCGGCTGCAGTCGTCGCCGACAGGGTCATCTGCCGCGAACACACTTGAAAGACAAACGGCCTGGTCGCTTGCGGAACCTTACCGAACTCGCCCATGCCGGCGACGAAGAAACTAACGCCGTCTTCGACTTCGGCCATCGTCAAACGTCTGCCCAACTCTCCCCAGGCTCGTAGCTCAGCCGGTTCCAAAACTTTTGCGGCGCCGGGCACAGCGCGGAGAAACTCGATGCTGGTGCGGAGAGACACTCCGGCGATCGCGGCGCTGGTTTCCAATGCCGCGCGCGTGTGTTCGAGCGGCAGGTTAGCGATCTCGCGAAGGAGACCGGCAATCGTGCGCCGCTCGGTCGGATTCTTGACCGAGCGCAGCCGCTCGTCGATTTCTTCGCCAAGCTGGTCTGGTAGATTGTCGTTGCGGATTTCGTCGGACACTTTCAGATTACAGTCGTAACGATCTCGCGAATGCTGCGCTGCAAATCGCGGTTGTCGGTGATGCGAGTGCGAGTGTTAGGCAAGCATCAAGCGCTGGCCTTTTGGCTCTGGTACGGGATCGCCGAATTCTCTAGCCGTATCAATCCACAATTGGATCGCTTCATTGGCATTCGCGGAAGCAGACTCATAGGCCCCACCATGCGCCATGCAGCCCGGCAGTTCAGGGACTTCTGCGACATACGCCTCATCTTCAGTGCTCCAGCAGATGATGATTTCGTATTTGTGCATCAGACATCAAACGAATCAAATCACCGTGGTAACGATCTCGCGAATGCTGCGCTGCAAATCGCGATCGTCGGTGATGGGCGAGCACATGGCCACTTCGGCGGCCCGGGTCGGCGGGATGCCGTGCGAGATCAGTTGGGCTGCGTAAATCAACAGGCGCGTAGAAACGCCTTCTTCCAAACCATGGCCGCGCAGGTTGCGCACTTTCTGTCCAATTAGAACCAGATCGCGCGCGGTGCCCTCGTCGACGCCGCCTTCGCGCGCGACGATCGCGGCTTCAGCGTCGGGCGGCGGGTAATCGAAATCGATCGCCACAAAGCGTTGCCGCGTCGATTGCTTCAAGTCTTTCAGGATTGATTGATAGCCGGGATTGTAAGAAACGACCAGCATGAAATCCGACGGCGCTTCGAGAATCGTGCCGCGCTTTTCAATCGGCAGCCGGCGGCGATGATCGGTGAGCGGGTGAATGATGACGACCGTGTCTTTGCGCGCTTCCACGATTTCGTCGAGATAGCAAATCGCGCCGTGGCGCACGGCCGAGGTCAGCGGACCGTCATGCCAGACGGTCTCTTCGCCTTCGATCAGAAAGCGGCCAACCAGATCGGTTGACGAAAGATCCTCGTGACACGCGACGGTGATCAGCGGTCGCTCAAGCCGCCACGCCATGTGTTCGACAAAGCGCGTCTTGCCGCAGCCGGTCGGGCCTTTCAGGATCACCGGCAGACGCGCGGCGTGTGCGGCTTCGAACAAATCGATTTCGTGATCGACGGGCAGGTAATACGGCTCGTCAACTATTCGGTATTCTTCGATGGCGCGTTCGGGCATCTTTCCTGGTTTCAAGTTCCAAGTTTCAGGTTTCAAGTTGGTGAAGCGGAATCTTAGCACTCGCAAAGAAAAGCCAGCAAACCCGACGAGTTTTCGCTAAGCGCCCGTCGTGACTTGAAACTTGAAACCTGAAACCTGAAACTACTGACTTATGAAGATAGCAGTAGCAATGTCCGGCGGCGTGGATTCATCCGCGGCGGCGGCGATTTTGAAGGAGCAGGGCCATGAACTGGTCGGCTTTACGATGCAGTTGTGGAACCAGCGCCGCGGCCTCAGCGTCGACGAGAACGGCGAGCCGTTGCCGTCGCGTTGCTGTTCCCTCGATGACGTTTACGATGCGCGGCGCGTAGCCGAAGGCCTGGACTTTCCTTTTTACGTGCTCAATCTCGAGCGCGAGTTTGAGCGCGATGTCGTGCAACCCTTCGTCACGAGTTATCTGAATGGCGAGACACCGATTCCGTGCGTCGCCTGCAACAGCCGTTTGAAGTTTGCTTCGCTGGATCGTCTGGCGGCGAGTCTTGGTTGCGAAAAGGTCGCCACCGGACATTATGCTCGCGTCGAATTCGACGCGGCGACGAATCGTTATCGCTTGCTGCGCGGCCGCGATCCGCAAAAGGATCAGTCTTATTTTCTCTGGGAGCTGACGCAGGATCAGCTTTCGCGATCGATGTTTCCGCTCGGTGAGATGTCGAAGCCAGATGCGCGCGCGGCCGCGCGTCGCAACGATCTGGCTGTGGCTGAAAAGAAAGAATCACAAGAGATCTGTTTTGTTCCAGACGGTGACTACGCGGGATTCATCGATCGTTATCTTGAATCTGAAAACGAACCCGATCGTCTGCCCGGCGCCGGCGAGATCGTGAACACGAGCGGCGTGGCGATCGGAGAGCATGCGGGCGTTCATCACTTCACCATCGGACAGCGGCGCGGCCTTGGCATTGCCGACGCGCAACCGTTGTACGTCATCGGAATTGATGCGGCGAAGAATCAGATCATCGCCGGACATCAGGAAGAGTTGTTGAGCGACGAATTCACGGCGGCCGGCGTCAACTGGATCGCGCTCGATGATCCGGCCGAGCCGGTGCGCGCGGACGTGCGCGTACGCTATCGTCACACTGCCGCGCCCGCGACTATCACCCCGCTGCCTGATGCTCGGGCCCGCGTGATATTTGATGAGCCGCAGCGAGCGATCGCGCCCGGCCAGGCGACTGTGTTTTATCGTGGCGACGAAGTCGTTGGTGGCGGCTGGATAGTAAAAGGTAGTAGGCAGTAGGCAGTAGGCAGGAAGCAGCAGGCAGTAAGCCCCAGGCAAAAGGTCAGTCTCTCTGCCTACTGCTTTGTGCCTACTGCCTTCTGAACTTTGTAAACCTTTTCCTCGCTCTCCTCGTACTCACAATCGGCCAAAATCTATTAAAAACAGCAGGTAAAAACTCGCCATGGCAATGTCCAAAACTCGCAAAGTCGTTCTCATTATCTCTGGCATCGTGATCGCGCTCGTGCTGGTATTTGTACTCGGGATCGCGCTCATCGTTTCCGCGTTCCGCGGCAGTCCGCCCAGCATTCACGACAACAGCGTGCTGGCTCTGAAAGTTTCGGGCCCACTGCCCGATTTCGTACCGGACGATCCTTTTCGCCGGCTCTTCGGCGGCCAGCCACAGTCGCTCAACAGCCTGCTCGCGCAATTGAGAAAAGCAAAAGTCGACAAGCGGATCACAGCCGTGATGCTCGACATTGACATGCCCGAAACCGGCTGGGCCAAAGCCGAAGAGATTCGCGCGGCGATCGCGGACTTTCGCACCTCAGGCAAGCCGGTCTATGCGTACATGGAATACGGCTGGAACAAGGACTACTACATCGCGACCGCTTGCGACAAAATCTTTCTGCCGCCGCCGGGCGAGTTGTTCACCAACGGGCTCGCGGCGGACGTGATGTTTTTCCGCGGCTCGCTGGACAAGCTCGGCATCTATCCCGACATCTACCAAATCGGAAAATACAAAAGCGCCGGCGACACTTTCACGCAAAAGCAGATGACTGACGCGCACCGCGAATTCATGAACTCGCTGCTGGACGATCTATCCGGACGCTATATTGATGGAATCGCCAAGGCCCGCGGAAAATCCGCCGCCGACGTCAAGACGCTGATCGACAACGCGCCGTACACCGCGAAGCAGGCGAAGGACGTGGGACTAATCGATGGCGCGGCTTATCACGATGAAGTCGAGAAGGAACTGAAAAAGCGTCTGGGCTATAAAGACAAGGACGAGCTGCATATCGCCAAAGCTTCCGAGTACCGCCAGATTTCGCAGGAATCGTTGGGCCTGAACAAGGGCGAAAAGATCGCCGTCGTTTACGCCGCCGGCGACATCACCTCGGGCAAGTCTCAGTTTGGTGGCGACGGCGAACAGACGATTGGGTCCGACTCTCTGGTGAAGACGATCGAGGAAGCTCGCGACGACAAGAGCGTCAAAGCCATCGTCTTGCGCATTGACAGTCCGGGCGGCTCAGGTCTGGCTTCGGACATCATCTGGCGCGCGATCGAATCAGCGAAAGAGAAAAAGCCGGTCGTAGTTTCGATGAGCGACGTTGCCGCTTCAGGCGGTTACTACATTGCCTGCAACGCAAACAAGATCGTCGCTGAGCCTTCGACCATCACCGGATCGATTGGCGTGGTCGGCGGCAAGCCGGTCATCAAGGGTTTCTACGACTGGATCGGAGTCACGAACGAATACATGTTGCGCGGCCAGAATTCCGGCATGTTTCGCGAGACGGAAAAGTTTAGCGACAGCGAACGAAAGAAGTGGATAGAGTTTTTGACCACGACCTACGATGACTTCACTTCAAAGGTCGCTAAAGGCAGGGGCAAGGAGCAGAAATATATCGATTCGATCGGCCAGGGCCGCGTGTGGACCGGCCAGCAGGGAAAAGAGCGCGGGCTGGTTGACGAGTACGGCGGGCTTGATAAGGCGATTGAGGTTGCCAAGCAACTCGCGAACATTCCCGCGGATAAGAGCGTTCAGCGCGTGATCCTGCCGCATCCGCCCGGCTTCTTCGAACAACTTACGAGCGGCGGCGGCGAGGACGATGCGGATGCGCGCGTTAAGACGAAGCAGCAGGAAGCGATTCTGGCGACTTTGCCGGAAGGCGCCCGCCGCGCACTTCGATACGCGCAAATGCTGGATCGCGCGAAGAATGGCGAGGTAATGTTTCTCCTGCCGTTTGATCTGCGGATCAAGTAGCCCGATGTCTGTTGGACGGTAGTGTCTTGATTTCAGCAGAGAGTAAATCAAACTAAGACACTACCTGTCGGACTCTAGTCTTGCGTTAAGGGTTTTCCTGCGTATATTCTCCCAGAATTCCATGTCCGTGACTTCGCGATCGAAGGCAGTCGCCGGATTGCTGTTCACCTTCGGGTTGACGCTGTGCTTCTTCGTACCCGCTCGCGCGCAGACTCCTTCCCCAACGCCATCACTCAATGGACTTACTTTTGAAGAGATTTACGATCTGGCAGAGCGTAACAACCTTCAGGTCGCTGCGGTGCGCCGGCGGCGCGCCGTGGCTGAGGCCGCAATCCTGATTGCCGGCGAGCGGCCCAACCCGAATTTCATTTCCCCGTACACGCGCGCCGAACCGCGCTGGCAACCCTCGGTGTCGCAGTTGATCGAGTTGGGCGGGAAGCGCGGGCGCCGGATCGATGTCGCGCGCAACGAGCTGCGCCTGACTGAGTTGGATCTGGATGCCGCTCTGCGAACGTTGCGGCACGACGTGCGCGCCGGTTATTTCAATATCGGATTGGCGCGTAACACGCTGGTGCTGGGACGACAGGCCGTTGATCAGGCAAAGGACCTGGCGGACATCGCGCGCACGCGCTTCGAAGCCGGCGATATCGCGCAGTTCGAAGTGTTGCAGGCGAACCTGGCGGTTGATCGCGCGACCAACGATTTGGCGCGTCTCGAAAATGCCGAACGCATCGCGCGCGCGACGTTGAATCAATTGCTCAATCGGGCGTCTGACGCACCGCTGGATCTGCGCGATTCGCTTTTTGTGAAGACCGCGTCGATCTCGACGCCGGAACTGATAGGGCGCGCGCTGGCATCGAACGTCGATCTACGCACCGCTGAACAACAGATTGCTACCGAACAGAGTCGCCTGAAGCTTGCGCGCGCGCAGCGTGTTCCCGATCTTACGCTTGAGCCGGGCATCGAAAGCTTCGATTCTTCTCATCCCAACCCCGGTTTCAAGATGCAGGTGACGGTGCCGCTGCCCATCTTCAATCGCGGGGGCGCCGAGATCAAGAGAAGCAGCGCGATGCTGGAACAGCTTAAGGCTGAACGCGACGCGACGCGGCAGCGCGTTTCTTCTGACATTGGCCGCGCGGCGCTCAATCTGGAATCCGCGCGCAAGCAGGTCGAGTTTTACGAAAGCAGGTTGTTGCCCGAAGCCGAGCGCGTACGAGAGTTGGCCAACGAAGCTTATCGAATCGGCCAGACGAGCTTGCTCTCGGTCATCGATGCGACCCGCAACGCCCGCGAAGTACGACAGGCATATTTGCAAGCGCTGGCCGATTACCAGACGGCGCTCGCCGATCTGGAACAAGCCGCAGGAGTGAAAATGTGACCAGCAACCCGCACGAATCAAACGAAGAAGTAAAGGGCGCGCAGACTTTCGGCACTGGGTACGACGAGCGACGGCGTTCGCGTTGGCTGGCGCCGTTGCCGATTACGATCGGAGTGTTTCTGCTGGTGCTGCTACTGCTCGGCGCGTGGCTGATCCTCAGGCGCAGTTCAGGCGAGCAGGAAGTTGAACCCATCGTCGAGGTGGAAGTCACGCCGACCGAGCGCGTAGAAATGCGCGAGTACGTCGAAGCCGGCGGCACGCTCAACGCGCTTCCCGGCCACGAAGCAAGTTTCAGCTCGGCATCAGCCGGGCGTGCGATGCGCGTGCTGGTTCAAGTGGGACAGCACGTCCGCGCCGGCCAGACGCTGGCTGAATTGGATCGCAGCGTGCTGGCCGCGCAGGTGCGACAGGCGCAGGCGGCTTTGCAGCAAGCGAAATTCACCGCCGCGCAGGCGCGCACAGTTTCGGGCGCGCCGAGTCAGACAATCGCTACGGATCAAATCAGACAGGCCGAAGCCGCGGTCGGTACGGCGCGAGCAAACGAAACGCTGGCGCAAAGCAATCTGTCGCGGCAACGACGACTGTTTGAACGCGGCATCGCTCCGCGCAAAGACATCGATGACGCGGAGACGCAAGCGAAAGTGACCGCCGAAGTCGCGCGCCAGGCTGAATCTGCTTTGACGGCAGCGCGCGTCAACGCAGCGCGCGGCGTTGGCGAAGCGCGCACACAGGCATCCGTGACTGCGGGCGGCGTCGAAGCGGCGCAGGCGGCGTTGGACGTGGCGCGCGCTGAATTCGCGCGCGCGGCGATTCGCTCGCCCATCGCCGGCACCGTGACGAAGCGCACAATCAACGACGGCGAAAGCGTGGATCCGGCGACGCCCGCGTTTGAAGTGATCGATTCCGCTTCGCTCGATCTGGTCGCGAGTGTACCGGCGGGGTATCTCGATCGCATCAAGACGGGCGACCTCGCGGTCGTGCGGGTCGAGGCGCTCCCTGATAAAGAATTTACCGGCGGCGTCGTCCAGGTTGCGCCCGCGGTCGATTCGCAAACTAACACCGTCGCCGTGCGCGTGCGTCTGGCGAATCCGGGCGGCGAGTTGAAAGCCGGCCTGTATGCTTCGGCGCACATTGCCGTCGAGATTCATCAGAACGCGCTCGTAGTGCCCGACGCGGCGCTGGTCGTCGAAGGCGATGAAGCTTTTGTGTTCGTGTCGCAGGGTGAGAAAGTTGAGAAGCGCAAAGTCACAGTCGGCATCCGCGGGGATAAGCGCGCCGAGATCACCGACGGCCTGAAGGAAGGCGAACGCGTCGTGACCACGGGCGCGTTCGGCCTCGGCGACGGCACCAGGATCAAGATTGTTCAGGCGGATAAAGAGAAATGAACATAGCGCGCTTTTCTGACCGACATCACAAAGCCACCTATCTGGTTGTTGCGTTGCTGTGCGTCGCCGGTCTTTACGGCGCGACGCAACTCCCCTCGGCTATCTATCCTGAAGTCGAATTTCCACGCATCATCGTAGTCGCCGAAGGCCTCCAGCTTGAGCCGCGCAACATGATCACTGCCGTCGCGCGTCCGCTCGAAAATGGAGTCAGCGCGTTGCAGGGAGTACAAATCGCGCGCGTCACAACCCGCGCCGTGCGCGGCTCGGCGGAAATATCCGTGCAGTTCTCACCGAGTACCGATATGCAGCTTGCTTTGCAACTCGTGCAAACAAAAGTCGCGGAGGTGCAACCTGAGCTGCCCACCGGGATCACCGTTGACGTGCAGCGACTGACGCCGTCGATCTTTCCGATCATCAGCTACAACGTGACCGGCGCGCCGCCGGCCGTGTTGCGCGAACTGGCGACGTACACGATTCGACCGCGTCTGGCGCGGCTTGACGGCGTGGCCCAGGTGCGAATCGAAGGCGGCAACGTGCGCGAGATTGAAGTGATCATCGCGCCCGAACGTTTGGCGGCGAATCATCTGACCATCAGTCAGATCGAAGACGCGATCGCGCAAACCAGCACCGTCACATCCGTCGGACGCGTCAGCCGCGATTACCAGCAATACAACGTTTTGGCGACGGGCGAAGCGCTTTCGCTGGACGACGTGCGGCGCATCGTCGTCTCGACGCCGAGTTCGACGAAGAACGGGAAGCCGGAAGACAATGGCGCCGATCGCGCGCCGATCCATGTCGGCGACGTGGCCGAGGTGAAATACGGCGCCGAAGATCGCACCAGCATGTTCACGGGCGATGGCGTGCCGGCGGCGATCGTCAGCGTGACGCGCCAGATCGGCGGAAACACCGTGAACATCGCTGACGAAGTCGATCAAGCCATCGCAGATTTGCAACCGACATTGCCGCGCGGCGTGAAAGTCGAGCGCGTTTACAACCAAGCGGCATTTGTGCGCGACTCGATCGCCAACGTGCGCGATGCGATTTTGATTGGCGGATTGCTGGCCGTCGTGGTGCTGCTCGCTTTTCTGGGTCACGTTCGCATCACGATCATCGCCGCGACCACGATTCCGTTGACGGTCGTCATCACTTTCTTTTTCATGCGATTGTTCGGGCAGACTTTCAACCTGATGAGCCTCGGGGGCATCGCGGTGTCCATCGGATTGCTGATCGACAACGCCGTGGTCGTGGTCGAAAACATCGAGCGTCACTTGCGGCGAAGAGAGATCGAGAACCGACGCGACGCAATCTATGGCAGCGTCGGCGAATTGATGGCTGCTGTGGTTGGCTCAGCCATCACCACGGTCGTCGTGTTCCTGCCGCTGGTGCTGCTCGAAGGCGTGACAGGGCAGTTCTTCACCGCGTTCTCGATTGCGCTCGCGGTCGCCGTGCTGGTTTCGTTGGTGCTCTCGCTGACGCTGATTCCGCTGCTCGCAGATCGTCTCTTGCCGAAGGTTGTAGGGGCAGGGCTCGTCCCTGCCGAGCAACTTGAATCGAGTGGGCAGGCACAAGGCCTGCCCCCACAAGATCGAGACGACACGCGCATCGAACCCGAAGATGAAGCAGGTGCGATGGTCGAAATTGACAAGCGTCGCCCATTGGCGCGCGCGATTCAGAAAGCGTTGCTTGGCCTCGATCGAGCTTACACCGACGCGCTCGATTGGGTATTCGCGCGTCGCCGCGCCGCATTGCTCGTGACTCTAGTAGTGGTCCTGCTCGGCGCGTTCATCCTTACCCGTGTCGAGACCGGCTTTCTGCCCGTGATGGACGAAGGCGGTTTCGTGCTCGACTATCGCTTGCCGCCGGGGACTTCGCTTGCGGAAACCAACAAAGTCATTTCGCAGATCGAGCAGATCGTGAAAGAGACGCCGGAGGTCGCCGCCTTTTCGCGGCGTACGGGCGCGCAGCTCGGCTTCTTCGCCACCGACCCAAACAAGGGTGACATCCTCGTGCGGCTCAAGGACAAACGCAGCCGTGACTCGCATGAAATTGTGGACGACCTGCGCCAGCAGATCGAGCGCAAGTTTCCGCAAGCGCACGCTGAGTTTATCGACCTGTTGTCGGACATCATTGACGACTTGGCGGGCAGCCCACGGCCGGTCGAAATCAAACTGTTCGGAAACGATCTGCAAGTGCTGCAACGCACGGCGACCGACCTGGGCGCCCGCGTGGAAAAAATTCCCGGCGTTGTCGAGATGTATAACGGCGTGAGCCTCGGCTCGCCGGAACTCGTCGCGCGCATCGATCCCGTGCGCGCCGGTCGCGCGGGCCTGACTGTCCAGGCGATCTCCAGCCAACTGAACGAAGCGCTGCTGGGTAAGCGCGTGACGCAAATCCGCGAAGGCGATCGATTGGTGGGCGTGCGCGTGCGTATGCCGGACGAAACCCGCTTTGACTTTGCTAAAATCAACAACGTTCCGATCACCACGCCAACCGGCTTCACGCAGCCGCTCTCCGCGTTCGCCGAGATTCAGCGCGAAGCCGGCCAGGGCGAACTGGTGCGTCAGGATCAGCGACAGATGGTGGCCATTACCGCGGGCTTGAGCGGGCGCGGTCTCGGCTCTGCGATCAAAGACGTGCGCGCCCTGCTGAACAAAACGAACCTGCCGCCCGGCGTTACGTACCAACTCGGTGGACAATACGAAAGTCAGCAGACGGCGTTTCGCGGATTGCTCATGGTATTTGGTCTGGCGCTGGCGCTCGTGTTCATCGTGCTGGTCG
>DASZZL010000051.1:0-8348 GCA_035545035.1 Pyrinomonadaceae bacterium | reverse complement strand
TTCGGTCTGAGCGGCGGAGGCTCGGGTTGGCGGGCTTAGGGAACTCAATATCACTGACTTTCGCAAAAGTGCCGGTGGCGAATCAGTCTAGCAGCGTTGAATCTCTGCATACAACCCGTCGGCCGATCATTGAGAGTGACGCTCCTGTTCGGCATGCCTTAAGGAAGTGCGTTAGAACAATCTGGGCACGGTTGGACAGGAATGGGGAGCCCGGCACGAAAAGTTTGAGCAAGATTCCGCGCGCCTCTTCATACTGGGACTTTCAACGATTCCGTGCGGAGCCCATGAACTCGCGCGACTGTTTCCAGGTCGGCACGAACCATTTCTCTAATCAATTCATCAAAGGAATACTTCGGTTCCCAACCCAGCACGGCCCTGGCCTTACTGGCGTCTCCCACTAAAAGATCTACTTCCGCGGGGCGGTAGAAGCGCTCGTCGACCTTCACGAACTCGCGGTAGTCCAGATCGAGCAAAGCGAAAGCGCGCTCGCAGAACTCTCTCACCGAATGCGTTTCGCCAGTCGCAATCACATAATCTTCGGGCTCGGGTTGCTGCAGCATCAGATGCATGGCGCGTACGTAATCCGCTGCGTGGCCCCAATCGCGGCGCGCTTCCAGATTTCCGAGGCGTAGCTCAGAGGCCAAACCCTGTTTAATTTGCGCTGCCGTGCTGGTGATCTTGCGCGTTACGAATTCATAGCCGCGCCGGGGCCCTTCGTGATTGAACAGAATTCCGTTCACGCAGAACATGTCGTAGGCTTCGCGATAGTTTCGCGTCAGTTCAAATCCGGCGACCTTGCTGACGCCATATGGACTGCGCGGATAAAAAGGAGTCGTCTCGCGTTGGGGCACTTCGCGCACCCGGCCAAACATCTCGGAAGATCCGGCGAAATAAAAACGGCATTCAGGACGCAACTCGCGGAACGCAGCCAGCATGTAGTGCGTGCCGTTGATGTTGACGTTCATCGTCGAGAAGCCGTCCTGAAAACTCTCGGCCACGAAACTCTGCGAAGCGAGGTGATAGCATTCATCAAAGTCGTGGCGACTGAGGATGTGAAAGATACTCGGATAGCTTTCAATACTCGCCGGATGAAGGTGAAGACGGTCAAGCAGGTGCGTGATGCGCCCAAATCTTCGCTCCGGGTCTTCCATTCCGACGCGGCGCACCAAACCATGAACCTCGTAACCGAGACTCAGAAGATGTTCGGCCAGATAACTTCCGTCCTGGCCCGTGATGCCGGTGATGAGTGCCTTCTTACCGGGTGACATTTAGAGAAATAATTCCTCCAATTCTACTGGCTGACAGCAAGCAGTACACTGACCGTTTCTAAGATTGGTTCTTTGGTCGTATTAGTCTTCGCAAAAATCGATATCCTCGGGCCACAAGTATGGAGCGCTCCTGCCGGAGTTCTTCGATCAGTATTTGCTCTCTCTGCTCAAGCTGCGTAAGGGTAGACCTGAGATCATTCAGTTCAGCCTCGCGCTTTGCCAAATCAGCCTCGCGCTCTGCCAAATCAGCGTCGCGCTCTGCCAAACGGCTGTCCCTCTCGCTCACCATGCTCTCTTTAGCTGCAATTGCACTCTCTTTAGCAGCAATTGCACCCTCAATAGCACGCTTGAGAGTCAATCTGTGACCCAGGTGAAAGAAGAAGTCACGAATGACCGCCAACTCTTGATCTTTAGATTCCAGGAGGGCCTGAAATTCTTCGGAGCACACCTTACCGATTGCCAGGATGCCTAAGCCGTGCCCATGTAAGAATTCAAAGTGAGGATATTGTTGCTTAATCTCGTTCCAAAATCGCCCGACGCCGAATTCGCGCTCATGCACGTTCGTGTCGTGGAGGATAACCACTCCCGTTGAGCTTAACTTTGGAAACCACGATTCAAAATCGTGTTTGACCACGTCATAGGCGTGATAACCGTCAATATGGAGTAGATCGATTGAGCCATCAGCGAAATACTGTAAAGCCTCATCAAACGTGCTCTGGATCAGGCTGGAAAAGCTTCCGTAACGCGGGTCGTGGTACCGGCGCAGATCTTCCAAAACTTCGGCTCCATAAAACCCCGAATGCGGATCCCCTTCCCAACTATCAACGGCATAGCAGCGCGTCTCTAATCCTAATTCACTCACCGCCTGACAAAAAGCGCAGTAAGAATCGCCAGCGTGCGTTCCCAATTCCACAATCACTCCGGGTCTGAGGATCTCAACCAGGAACATCGCGAATGGAATATGCTCGTGCCATGAAGCTACGTGCGTGAGACGGTCCGGTAAATGAAAGCAAAGCGGATGATTCAGTAAGTCAAGCTTGCCCATGAGATGCGTTATTGATCAAAGGCGCAGTCCTCGCCGATATCCTCTGAAACCCACTCCAGCCTGGGCTTGATAACACCCGGCCATGTGCCGCGCCACTCACTAGAATCCAGCACCTCGAAAACCAGGACGTCGGGATGATCATAGAGCGCAGTCACAGCGTCTTTCACAGCTTGAACAGTGATTGTGTACATTCCATGGTTCAGGAAGTTTGCCGGTATCTTTATGGTTTCTCTTACTAATCCGCACGGTCGGTGCTTCAGTTCCGAGACTGCGGCAAACACGTGCACACCGCCAACGGTCAATAGGTGAATGGTAAAGTGCAAGTTCGCCCCCGCCTGATAATTCCAAAATTCAAACTGTAGTTCGATCGGTGCGTCAATGCTAAGCTCTCCGGAATTCTGCTGAGCCAGAGATCGTAGTTTCGCAGAGTGGAGCTTGATCAATTCGTCGCCCGGCGCCGTAGATGGATCGTTCCACACTTTCTCGGTCGAAACAGCAACATCCGTACTTACATAATCGGCTACAACTTTTTCAGTCTCCGCTTTCTCAACAAGTTTACCGTCGACCAGCCAGAGCACTCGATTACACAGCGCCTCGATGGCGCTCATATTGTGACTGACGAAGATCACCGTGCGGCCTGAGCGCGATATTTCCCCCATCTTTCCCAGGCACTTTTTTTGAAAATCCCCGTCGCCAACCGCCAACACCTCGTCAACGATTAGAACTTCCGGCTCAAAATTGGCAGCTACGGCGAAGGCCAGACGCATGTACATTCCACTTGAGTACCACTTGACCGGGGTGTCAATGAACTTTTCTATTTCAGCGAAGGCAACAATCTCGTCGAACTTGCGCTCGATCTCTGTCTTTTTCATTCCCAGAATCGCGCCATTCAAATAGACGTTCTCTCTGCCGGTCAATTCAGGGTGAAATCCCGTGCCCACTTCGAGCAGACTGCCAACGCGCCCGAAGAGTTCCACGCGGCCGCTGGTCGGCTCAGTGATTCGCGAAAGGATCTTCAGAAGAGTTGACTTGCCGGCTCCGTTGCGGCCAACAATGCCGAGCGCCTCGCCGGGTTCGACCTCAAAGCTGACGTCCTTGAGCGCCCAGATCATCTCGTGGCGGAGGTCGCCGTTGCGCTTGATCAAGCTCCAGGGCGAGCGAACGTTAGAAATGGTTTCGTTCAGAGTGGCATTAGAAGCCCGCCGCACGCCGATGCGGTACTGCTTACTCAATCCCTGGACCCGAACAATTGGTTTCAATGCCGTAGCGTCTCTTTTCTAAAGTTTACTCGTGAATTCCATCAAGCTAGTGTCTGGCTGATTTCGTTCTCGATGATGTCTTTACCAAGTTCCCCACGCACCAGGTTCCATACTCTTGATCTAAACGAAGTCGGCAAACTCCTTTTCGAAACGCCGAAATATATATGCTGAGATAATCAGCAAGCCGATGGTGAAGCTGACTGAGACTGCGAGCGCAAACTGATTGAATCTTCCGCCCAGCAGCGCGGTGCGGAACCCGTCAATGACGCCGACCAAAGGGTTCAACGCATACAGCCTCTGCCACTTTCCGGGCACGATACCTAAGGGGTACAGCACTGGCGAGACAAACATCCCGAGTTGTATTACGACCGGCAGCGCGACGCCGACATCGCGGTACTTAACGTTCAGTGCAGAGACCAGCATGCCGAGGCCGAAAGACAATAGTGTAGTTAGCGCAATCAGAAATGGGATCGCAGCGAGATTCCAGGTCAGCGCGATGTCGTAATGTCGCGCCAGGCGGTAATAGGCTAGTATCCCTGCCAGGATTGCAAAAGAAATAGCGAAGTCAACCAGTCGGGCAGCGATCGATGCCGCTGGAACCAGCACGCGCGGAAAATACACCTTAGTGATCAAATTTGAGTTACCGACCAGGCTGTACGTCGCGGCACCCACGCCACTGGAAAAAAGATTCCAGGGTAGCAGACCCGTAAAGATCAACAGAGGGTAGGGCAATCCGCCAGTCGGAACTCGCGCCAACATTCCCAGGAACACTGTGAAGATCAGAGTCATTAACAGGGGCTGCATCACGACCCAGGCAATCCCCATGGCAGTCTGCTTGTAGCGAACCTTAATGTCTCGCCAGGTCAGGAAATATAGCAGCTCGCGATACGTCCATAGATCGCCGAAGTTAAGCGGCAGCCAACTACGAGTTGGCTCAATCGTAACCAGCGGCTCGTCCGGCAAGCTGTAGGAAGATGTTTGGAGATTTAGAGGGTGATCAGCCTTGCCGGTCTCAGTTGTGGATTCCAGCGCCCTGGCGCCGTCGGTAGTGGAAATACCCATCTGGTTTCTGCAGGAGCAAATTCACGGAACTCTTCCGCACGCTTCAACCTGCACGTCGCTCCTTGTACAAGAAGGATCAGCTTGCGAAAAAAGAGGTCAACAGTCTAGCCATACGCTTTACTTAGGGTCAAGCTGCCATCGAGCCAGACCCGACATGACGCCGCTCATTCGGTGGTAGAAATAAAGGGCAGTCCCGCTCTGAAAATATTGAGACAACAACTTAAACTCCCGTGTGAGTTGAAACGCACGAAGCAGATAGTTTAGGCTTCCGGCGAAAGTCTTCGTGGCTGCAGATACTGACGGCGATCACTTCAACCCAAGCGCGATTTCGCGCACGGAATGCCTTTGCTGCATGACCAGACTACAGATAGCCCACAGACCCCATAGAAGAACGGCGTAGAATTATGGCTGATTACAGCTTATTCATAGTTGCTCACGCAGGCGCATTGGGCTTGATACTCTTCGCCTCGGCCAGCCTCGGGCGTGTCTTTTTGCGTAGATATCGTTTTCATTCTTTTGTCGAGCAAGCGGTATTTACCTTGGCCCTCGGGCTGGGATTGTGGGCCCTGCTATTTTTCTGCCTTGGACTACTCGGCATACTCTACCGAGAAGTTATACTGGCCTTAACTGCAGCCGGTGTTATGTCATTTCTCTTGCCACTGGCTAGGCGGTATAAATCTTCAGGTTTGCCTGACCTGCGGCAGTGGTGGACTCTCTCTCGACCACGCAAATCTCTGATAGTTCTTATCGTCCTTACCGGTCTCTTTTACTGGGCCATACTATTCCAATTACCCCAATACCCGCCGGCGTTCTGGGATGCGACCGGATTTCACCTGGCTCTAGCTAAGGAATATCTGGCGCAACACCGGATAGTCCCCCACGAAGGACTCGTGTTTCCGGTAACCCTTGCATTGAACCACGTGCTCTTTACCTGGGCTCTGGCTATCAAAGACGGTGTCCTCGCTCAGATGATAGAGCACTTGTTCATGATATTCGTCGCCCTGGCGCTTTACGCTTGGGGGAAACGCCGCGATCAGCCAGGGCTGGGTCTCGCCGTGGCAGCGTTCTGGCTCGGAACTCCGCTGGTCATCTCACTTGGCGCGCTCGCATTCGTAGACATGGGTAACGCGTGCTATGGCTTCCTGGGCATCTATGCTTTACGGGTTTTCTGGGACAGCCGTGAAGATAAATGGTGGTATCTGGGTACGACCCTGATTGCGATCGCTGCCGGTATCAAGCTGCCGGGACTTTTTTTCGTTGTGATAGCTTTTGCCTTTGGCCTCTGGGCGTATGTGAGATCTCAATTGACGGGGAGAGCCTTAATCAGAGGGGGCATGTTGACATTTCTCGTCGTGGCTCCATGGTACGCATTTGTCGGCTACATCACGGGGAATCCGTTCTGGCCTGGATTCACTCGGCTTAGTCGAGGTGTTTGGCGTTTGGGGGCTGATGCTTTTTGGCTGACCTGGGGCAATGTCGGCGTGCCCAAAACCCTTTTGAATTTTTTGCTGCTGCCGGTCCAGATGGTATTTAAGCCCGACGTTTTTGTGTCTTTTGATAACCGGCACCTGCTCCCAATCGTCATCGCTTTCCCGCTTGCCTGGGTCATCTCATTGCTGGACCGATCCGTTCGCTGGTGGACTTTATGGGCACTAGCATACACAGGTTTCTGGTTCTACGGCTCTCAACAATTGCGCTTTTGGGTGCCCGCCTTACCGCTTGTCGGGTTGGCCATCTACGAAAGTATTTCGTGGCTGATGAAGAGGGTTGGTGAAGACGCTATTCTCCAGAGCGTGGTCTGGACCGCACTAGCCGTTTTCGCTCTGCAGGTGGGTGTCCGTTCAACTCTGATAGACATCAGAATAAGGGAATGGCCTCCGCCGCACACATTGGAAGCACGGGAAAGATTTCTGGAAAGATTTCTCGAAGGCTATGCCGGCGTTGAGTACATCAACAGGCATGCAAGAGGCGACGACGTGGTCTTTTCCATCAACGCCAGTTGGCTAAACTATTACTACAGACCAAAGGCAATCGACACCTCAGGACTTCTACAACTATCCGCACGGCCTGCGTTTCACTGGCCTGAAGATGAACCCTGGGTACGCCAGCTGGAATCTAGAAACATCAAATGGGTACTTGTCAACTACACGAATCCACAAAGCGTGCTGGTGCCGAAACAAGATCCTACCAGGGATCCTTTCTGGCCCGATTATGAACTGGTGTATGCGGACTCCATGACGTGGGTGTTTCGTCAGAAGCCCATCCCGCCCGAAAATCGTTGATCGGCATATCGCTGAAATGGCTCATCGGTGAAGTCATCATTTAAAGAAGCGGTATTTGAGCAGGGTATATATGTACTCAAGACCGTCAATCCAACCTATCTTTTTTCCTGCGGTGACGCTGCGCGGATTGTACGAAATGGGTACTTCAAGAATCCGGTGCTTTGCGAGCAAGAGCTTCGCCGTCACCTCCGGCTCGAACTCAAACCTCGCTGACCTGAGGTTTATACTCTTGATGGCTTCTCTGCGAAACACCTTATAGGCCGTCGCCATATCCGTGAGCTTGCTCCGATACAAGACATTGGTCAACAACACCAGAAATTTGTTCGCCAGCCGGGTGCGCAAGGGAACATGATTGGACCGCTGCCGAAAGCGCGAGCCGTAAACAACATCTGTCTGTCCGCGGATGATCGGAGCAAGCAACTCAGGGTACTCCTCGGGATTCAGTTCCAGGTCCGCGTCTTGTATGAGAATCACGTCGCCCGTCGCGAATTCCAACCCGAAGCGGATCGCGGCTCCCTTTCCCAGATTAATCAATGAAGTGTGCGCCTTGATGATGTCGGGACGTTGCTTCTGAATGCTTTCGATAATCGAGGGGCTGTCGTCGTGCGAGCCGTCATCAACGATGACTATTTCTTTATCAAGGCCAGGCAATTCTACGGCGCAGACACGGTCCACCACTTCGGCCACGGTCGATTGTTCGTTGTAAACAGGAATAATGACGCTCAGCTTGAGTCGTGGCTGAGCTTCGGGAGGATCAATATGCTTGCGAGCAATAAATAGGGTATTTAGTCCAAGCTCGAACGAGCATTCTTCTACGACTTTGAAGCCCGTTTCAGTTAGAAGAGAGCGGATTTCCTGTTTGGCCATGCCCTTCTTTTCATTCTCGCCGAGGCCCCCGCGCACGCTTTCATCATGCCTAAAGAAAAGATGAGCGACCCAGCCGGTCACCGGGCCAATCATCGTGAGGAGCAGTTTTCCGTTGGGACATAACACTCTACGTATCTCATTGAGAGCTTCCTGCCTGTTAGGAATATGATTAAGCGCGGCAACAATGGTTACGGTTTCGAACGAGTCGTCGGGAAACGGTAAAGAGCTTGCGTCATCGATCTCTACGATTACGCCGTCCCACTTATAAACGTCTACTCCGACGCCTGAGCCATAAGCTCGGACAAGGTTGTTGTAGCCGCAGCCTATGTCCAGGAGCCGTCCTCGGATATGAGGCAGCACTACAGATAACCGCCGATCCTCCAGCGAGTCCATCCGGTTTTTAATGCGTTTCATTCGAACGTCTCTCTGATCTTCATTCATGCGCTTCAGAGCATTCATCGATGTGGTTTTGCCGCGCGAAGTTCTCTATTGTCTTCTGCACACGGTAAATGCGAAGTCGCTCGGTATCACTTTCTCCTCGATTAACGTTTCCTCGAAAAGAATC
>DASZZL010000050.1:0-6986 GCA_035545035.1 Pyrinomonadaceae bacterium | reverse complement strand
GCTTGCTGCTTCTCTCAAATGCCATTAACGGAAATCATGTTTCGGCCCAAAGAATCTCAGCGGTCCCAGTTGACGTCGAAGTTCCTATGGCTCCAACCCCCGTTAGAGCCGACGGCAAAATACATCTTGTGTATGAATTGCATCTGACCAATTTGCGCGCCAGGAACCTTGAGCTAACACGACTTGAAGTTCTCAAGGATGAGGTGAATGCTCTCCCGCTAGCCAGTTATAAGGACGCAGAACTTGTTAGTCGACTCGCGCGCCCTGGCGCACCTTCCGACTTACCTGACAAACGAATTATTGGCGGCGGAATGCGGGCGGTGGTCTTTCTGCAGATCACATTTAATACCAACGCCGAAGTTCCAGTTGCTTTGCGTCATCGACTCTTCTTTAAATCCGATGATCCTAAAGGTGAAGAACGCTCTGTAGACACCGCGCGCGTGGTGGTTCAGCGAAAACCGATGCTTGTCGTCGGTCCGCCCGTGCGCGGTGAAGGTTGGCTGGCATCAAACGGGATGTCTAACACTTCAAGTCATCGGCGCACGCTGTTAGTGGTCAATGGCAAAGCGCGAATCGCCCAACGCTTCGCCACCGATTGGACACGAATCGGAGCGGACGGATTAGCCTTTCGCGGAGATCCGTCGAAGAACGCAAACTGGTCTGCTTACGGAACGGAAGTTCTCGCCGTCGCTAATGCAACCGTCGCCGATGTCGATGACGGGATACCGGAAAATGACCCAACCGCCGACAACAAAGCCGTTCCGATCACGCTTGATAATGCCGCCGGTAACTACGTCATTCTTGATTTGGGCAATGGATATTTTGCTTTATACGCACATCTACAACCGGGCAAAATCCGCGTCAAGATCGGCGACAAAGTGAAACGTAGTCAGGTTCTCGCTCTGCTTGGTAACTCCGGTAACTCTGATGCGCCGCATTTACACTTTCACATTACCGACGGCAATTCGCCTCTGGGAGCGGAAGGTGTGCCGTATGTCATCGAGTCGTTTGAAATGCAAGGCATCCTGCCGTCGAAAGGGCTGCTGATAGAGGGGGGTTGGAAGCCGCAACCACGTGTCATAATTGATAAGCGCCGGCTGGAAATACCAATCGAAAATGCTGTCGTCCGTTTTCCCTGACCGCGCAGCCCAACAAATCGTTGCAGGTGAGCCGCGATTGCGTGTCCTTCATCAAGTCTTTATTCTCTCAGGTTGTCGCGACCCCGCGCGGCCACCTGAACTCAACCGTTAGGCGTCGGATGGCGACCACTCGCCTCTGGCTCGATTTGGAGGATCAGATGAAGAGAGTAACTGGAATTGGTGGCATATTCTTCAGCGCGAAGGATCCGAAGGCACTCTGTGCCTGGTACAAGACTCACCTAGGCATTGACGTACAAGACTGGGGTGGTGCAGCCTTTGATTGGACCGACGCCGACGGCAATCCGACCAAGGGAACTACGGCCTGGTTGATTGATGCAGCTGGTGGCAACCACTTCGCTCCAAGCAAGGCGACCTTTATGGTCAACTATCGCGTGGAAGACTTGGCGGCGCTTCTTCAAGCGCTCCGCGATGAAGGCTGCGACGTGCTTGAGAAGACCGATGACTCAGAGTACGGGAAGTTCGGGTGGGTCATGGATCCGGAAGGCAACAAGGTTGAACTTTGGCAACCACCGGCCGGGCAATAGCCGTCATGCACGTCGCAGCAAAGCCGACGCCTAACCCCTCGTTGGACGCGAGCGGCGGGAGCGTGTTTTGTAACTAGCTTGGTGCGGCGGAGGGTGCTTTGATTCGCGCCGCCGCGTCAACTCCACCGTTAGATGGCTGATTCTATCGAGAATTATTGAATGGGTGACACGCAGTTGAGCTATTATGTTTGAAGTTGATCTGTTCTTTAGCTATCTGAAGGAGGTCGAGTCTTGTCGCCTAAAACTCTCCGTTTGATCGGGATCATTTTTCTCGTGGCCGCAGCAGTATTGGCCGTCCTAAATTTGAAGAGAGTGGCAGACTTAGGCATGCCTTGGGTATCGCCACCACTTCTGATAATAGGCATGGTCTTCATCATTCTGGCGAGGCGGCGCAAATAAGCCGCGCTGTTTGATTGGTATCGGCGCCATCTAACAACTCATTCAACCGGAGCGGAATCAGCTTGCCTCTCATCCGACAACTTGAATGCTTGATACAATGCTTCCCGCCCGGTTAATTCGGGCGTTCGGCGGACACGGTAAGGTTGGGCGAGAGCAAGATTTCCCGCGTAAGTCTGAAGACAAACCATGAGTCGAAGAGCCATTACGAACCTCTGTGCGATCCCCACCGCTCTGTTTCTTCTCCTCATAGGCATCCTCCACGCCATCGTCAACATGTCAGGATTCCGACGGGCGATTGGGCGGGGCGAGATCGCTGCGCGACTTGGAGATTCGGTTCTCTTCAATGCGGTGTTCGCGGGCTTGGCCATGAGTATGCTTGGGCTCCTCGTGCTTCTTGTACTGCCAGGACTCCGCGCGGGTAGCCGCCAAGCTAGCCGTGTAGCCACTGCAATCGGGATCTTCGTAGGTGTCCTGGGCGTTGCAGGCTACCTGCGGGTTCCGACGAGGCCGAGCGTCCTGATCTTCCTGTTTTTTGGTGCGCTGTTGGCCGTTCCACTAGTGATCTGGAGGCGCGAGTTTCCCAACACGTGAAGCGCGGGCCGTGGCGGCAGCGGCATCATAAGCTGGAGGCCCCGCCGAACAACACGTTGGACCGGAGCGCGGGGCGCGTGTTCTTTAGCTCGTCTGATGGAATCGGCGTTTTTGCAAATCGCCCCGTGAGATACGAAAGCTTACTTCTGCGGTCAACTCTGACGATGGAATCCACGTTGTGCGTGCTCTGGAGAGCAAAGACATGACACAGGACTTCGCTGGACGCGTCGTGTTGATTACCGGCGCATCTCGAGGCCTGGGTCGCGCCACTGCCGAGCGTTTTATCGAGCGCGGCGCAAAGGTCGCAGTCAACGTTCGCACGCCTGAGCGCGCCGAAACTCTCGTGCGTGAATTAGGCAGCAACTCCTGGCCCGCGCCCGGCGACATCAGAAACGCTCAAACCGTGCGGGCACTTGTTGCCGACATCGTCGAACGGTTTGGGCGTTTGGACGTGCTTGTCAACAACGCGGCAATCGCTTCAGCGACGCGCATTGAACAGCTTACTGAAGACGAATGGCGCGCGACGATCGACACGAATCTGACCGCAGCTTTCTTCTGCATCCAAGCAGTCATTCCGGCGATGAAGAATCAAAGCTACGGACGCATCATCAACGTTTCATCTCTGGCCGGGCGCAGCGTAAGCACTCTCGGAGGCGCGCACTACACGGCGTCGAAAGCGGGGATGTTGGGTTTGACGCGCGCCGCCGCCAAAGAACTTGGTGCGCACGGGATCACCGCCAACGCCGTCTGCCCCGGATTGTTTGATACTGAACTCACGCACGCCAATGCCACGCCGGAACGGCTCGACGCGGTGAGCCAAAACTTTCCCATCGCCCGGCTCGGCAAACCAGAAGAAGTCGCTGACCTGATCTGCTTTCTCGCCGGAGAGTCAGCCGGTTACATCACCGGGGCTTCGTTTGACATTAACGGCGGCGTCCTGATGATCTAGAGCAATGATCTCTCCTGAGACTTCGACTCAGTCACGCCGGCTCTGGCTCTTCCTGCTGGTGTATCCCCTGCACATCATCGAAGAGATCCGCGGGGTAGGAGCCTTCCGGGGCATTAACCTTTCGCTGAAACAGTTTTTCATCCTGAGTGGTGCTGCTTGTTTGCTGATGGTCATTGGCATTCTCCTGGCGCAGAAATTCCGGTTTCCACAGCTTTTGGAGATTGTCTTTGGCACCGTCTTTCTGCTCAACGGGCTCTCGCACATTATCAACAGCGTCGTCATCCGTGGCTATGATGCGGGGTTGATTACCGGCACGTTGATTTTCATTCCTCTCGGCGTGACGTCGCTCGTCAGGTTAAGGAACAGCATGCGCCGGCTTAGATACTTAGCTGGTGTCGCTCTGGGATTGGCGGCTCAGGGGATCATAACCGTGCTGGCCTTATGAAAAGTGTTCCGGGCCATTGCTTCGTTGATGGAGATGAAAGCTAAGACCGAACTGTTCGCAGGTTTAGTGATATTCATCATCACCTGCTCGATCTTTATTCTTTCTCACAATCACCAAGTCGCTGATTCGAAATACTCAATGCTGGTCAGCGAAAGCTTGCTGCACCATGGCACCTTCACGCTGGACCGTTATGTGTTTCCTGAGTTTGGCAAGCTGAACGGAGCGGGCTGGGGCGGGATTTATCATCTGGAGATGATCGACGGCCACGTCTACTATTACTTTCCTCCGGGGAGCTCGATCCTTTCGCTACCGTGGGTGGCCGTGATGAACGCGTTCGGTATTTCAGCGGCGAACGCCGACGGCACGCACAATCTACGCAGCGAGACGATCATTCAAGCCAGCCTCGCAGCAATTCTGATGGCCGCGTTTGCCTGTCTTGTCTTTTTTTCCAGCCGCCTGCTGCTTCCGCTGGGCTCGAGCATGTTGATTGCTTTCGGCACTGCCTTCGGAACGCAAGTCTTGAGCACTGCCTCAAGAGGGCTATGGTCGGATACTTGGGCGATCCTGCTGCTTGGTTTCGTCGTCTACATGCTGCTTGCGCAGGAGAGCGGGCGACGCCGGATTCGTCCAATGTTGCTGGCCACTTTGCTCGCCTGGAGCTATTTCGTGCGTCCGACGAACAGCCTCGCTGTCGTGGCTGTGACCGCGTACATATTTTTCTTTTGCCGTCCTTTGTTCATTCGCTACGTTGCTGTCGGCATGGCCTGGTTATTCGCATTCATCGCTTATTCGTGGTTCCACTTTGGTCACGCGCTGCCGAGCTATTATCTTGTCAGCCGTCTGGACTTTCATTCGTTTTGGATTGCGCTGGCGGGCAATCTCATCAGCCCTTCGCGAGGCCTCCTGATTTTTGTACCCGTCATAATCTTCGTAATCTACCTGTTAACGCGCTACGTAAGGGAACTGCCCGCTCCACGACTAGCGATCCTCTGCCTGTTCATCGTTGTGGCCCACCTCATTGTTGTCTCAGGCTTTTCACCCTGGTGGGGCGGGCATTGCTTTGGTCCGCGATATACGGCCGGCCTGGTGCCATGGTTTGCGCTGCTCGGCATTCTGGCAATCAGGGCAAGACTGGCGTGGCGTGAGAAGAATGAACTGAAGCGTCGTTCTGTGAGATGGAGCGCAGAGATCGCATTTGGCGCTACGTTGCTGCTGATAAGCGTCGGCATCAATGCTCGCGGCGCGATGAACGGCGCCACCGCCGTTTGGAACCAGAAACCGGTCAATGTCGATGAGCATCCCGAACGAGTGTGGGATTGGAAGCATCCGCAATTCCTGGCAACAAGGCGAGACTAAGGAAACAAACAAAAAGCCGAGAATATACTTGGCATTTATCGGCCGCGCCTTTACAGTAAGATCAAGAAGTACAAGATCGGGCCGGAGCCGAATCAGCCAGAACTAAACCAAGGAACAAAGGGGACGCCGACAGTGCCTGCCAATCAGCAAGACCGCCGCCAATCTCCCAGGCTCAACGCAACCCTGGACGCACGCCTGGAATTCAGCGTGCTGCTGCGCGAAGCCGAAGCCAGCGAGAGTGGGATTCAGCACTTGCGCGCTTGCGCCGGTCACACGCTGAACATTAGCGCGCAGGGTCTTGCGGTAATGCTCCATGCACAGACCATCGACGAGCAGTATCTGCTGGGCCGTGAAGGCTCGATGGCTATTGAATTGGATTTGCCTAACGGCTTGTCGATCGAGATTCAAGCCACGCCGGTGCGTTATGAAAAACTGGATGAAGGATACGTGCTCGGCGTGCGCATCAGCGAGATGAGCGATCGCCATCGGGAATTGTTCGAAGAGTATCTGCGCGAACTGGCGGCGCAGTAGGCCCGATACAGAACCCCGACTCGTCGGGGTAGCGAGCGGGTATCGCGACAGTTCAACTTACTCGACCTGATAATTACTCGACCTCGTAGGTAGCCACACTCGTCGGCGTTTCAAAGCAACGCACTTTATGAATCTTCACGCGGTCGTCATCGATTCGGGCAGCAAGCCGTTCCAGCACAAACCGCGCCACGTTTTCCGCCGAAGGGTTCTGCTCCGCGACGAAAGGTTCCAACTCGTTCAGGTTCTTGTGGTCGAGATAGGTCACCAGATCATCGGCGGCTTCCTTCAGCTCGACAAAATCAACTAACAGTCCGATGTTGTTCAGCTCGCGTCCGCGCGCGTAAATTTCAATCTTGTAGTTGTGGCCGTGCAGGTTCTCGCACTTCCCCTTGTAGCCGCGCAGTTGATGCGCGCTGGAAAAGTTGCGTTCGATCATGACTTCAAATTGTCCCGGCATTGCTTAGTTTCTAGTTTCAGGTTTCAGGTTTCAAGTCTCAAGTTCGCTCTGAGTCACTAACTGATCGCGGAACCTGAAACCTGAAACTTGGAACCTGAAACTTGATTCTCAAACACTCGCGCTAATTCGTCAATCTCTGAAGTGATCCGACACGGCGGCAGGCTCTGCAAGAACGTCTGTCCATACATCTTCGTACGCAGACGCGGATCGAGAACTGCGAGAACTCCACGATCGGTCGTGCTGCGAATCAAACGGCCGAGTCCCTGCTTCAAACTGATGATAGCCTGCGGGACGCTGTATTCATAGAAGCTCGAGCCGCCTTGCTCTTCAATGTGACGCTGGCGCGCGGCGACGATCGGATCGCTGGGAACTGCGAACGGCAGTTTGTCGATAATCACGCAAGACAGTTGCTCGCCGCGCACGTCCACGCCTTGCCAGAAACTTGAGGTCGCAAACAGGACCGCGTTTGGCGTCGTGCGAAACTTTCTTAGCAACGCGCCTTTTGAAGCGCTGCCCTGCACGAAGCATGGATAATCCACTTGCGGCGCCACCCGTTCATAGAGTTCGTTCATTC
>DASZZL010000049.1:0-15006 GCA_035545035.1 Pyrinomonadaceae bacterium | reverse complement strand
CGTACTGACCATCCACAGCGCGACTCGCTCAGACCCAAGAGAGATCGAAACTAATCGAAACTAACAAATCACGCTCTGTTCGCTGATATCTTCATGTCATCACATCGAACGTCATGGCAAGTTAATAAGCCGACAGACTCGCTAGGGGTGAGATGTCTATAGCCTCGGAAACTAAACACCTCCGGCTCCGTTCGGAGGAGCGGAATGTACCTGAGTGACAACGGTCTAGTCGGCTTCCGCTCCTCCGAACGGAGTAGACGAATGCTTTGCGTTCCGGCCTATAGACATCTCACTCCTACGGAGTGAAGAGCTTGGCAATCACCAAAACTATGTTCCCCTTACACAGCGTAGCAACAACCAATTTGTCCTGACTCGGCTCCCTTTTTCCCGACAGACTCCTTCGCGGGCTTCGACCTTACATCTCCGCGTTTCCCAGCACTAAAGTGCTGGGCTATTGTCGGTCGTCCGCTGCGCGGACTAAGCGAGCTTGGACCTACATGATCTGCTTGCGTAGATCGCGCAACATGTCTTTAGCTTCTTCGGGTGAGAGTTCGTCGATTTCAGCTGCGCGCAGTTCATCGACCACCTTCTGATTCGCCAGATCGAACAGTGAGGTTTGCGCCGCGACGCGGCGACGCCCGGCTTGAGTGGCGGCTTTGCTGAGCCCATCGCTCTCGGTCGCGGATGATTCAGTGGCTCCGGCTGCCGCAGCACGTTCGATTGCACCCGATTCCTCTTCGGTGAAAACCTCAAGCTCGTAACGCTCCAGCCGTTGCAGAACTTCGCGCGCGCGCGTCAATGCGGAAGGAGGCATGCCCGCCAGCCGCGCGACTTCGATGCCGTAAGACTTTGAAGCACGTCCGCGTTCGAGCCGATGCAGGAAGACGACTTCGCCTTCGCGTTCGGTCGCGGTGATCTGATAGTTCTGCGCGCCCGGCAGTCTTTCGGCGAGTTCAGTTAGTTCGTGGTAGTGCGTCGCGAACAGAGTCTTGGCGGCGTGCTCGGCCGAATCGTGCAGATATTCGGCGACGGCCCACGCGATCGAAAGGCCGTCGAACGTCGCAGTGCCGCGGCCTATTTCGTCAAGCAGAACCAAAGATCGTGGCGTCGCGCTATGCAGAATTGCCGCCGTCTCCGTCATTTCAACCATGAAGGTCGAACGCCCGCGCGCCAGATCGTCCGATGCTCCCACGCGCGTCCAGACGCGATCGAGCAAAGGCAGTCGCGCCTTCTCAGCCGGTACGAACGACCCCATCTGCGCGAGGATGCAAACGATCGCAGTCTGCCGGAGCACGGTGCTCTTACCGCCCATGTTTGGACCCGTGATGATCAGCAGACGATCTGTCGAGTTGTTGAGATAGACGCTGTTCGGAATAAACGGTTCTTCGTTGAAGACTTCGATGACCGGATGACGACCGTGAACGATTTCAATTTCGTCGCCATCGTGCATCGTGGGACGAACAAACCGTCGGCGCACCGCGGATTCGGCCAGCGATGAGAGCGCATCGAGACACGCCAGCGCGCGCGCGGTTGCCTGAATTCGGGAGGTCTCGGCAGCTACTTGTCGGCAAACCAGACTGAAGACTTCCGATTCCAGTTGCAGGATGCGTTCTTCGGCGCCGAGGATCTTGCTTTCCCATTCTTTCAACTGCGGCGTCGTGAAGCGCTCGACGTTCGCCAGCGTCTGGCGTCGTTCGTAATCCGCCGGCACACGCGCGGCGTTGGCTTTGGACACCTCAATGAAATAACCAAAGACGTTGTTGAATCGAATGCGCAACGAACCGATGCCGCTGCGCGCGCGTTCTTCTGCTTCCAAATTGGCGATCGTTTGCTTCGCGTCGCGGCTGACCGAGCGCAACTCGTCGAGTTCGGTTGAGTATCCGTCGCGAATAACGCCGCCATCGATAACTTTCGCGGGCGGATCGTCTTCGATTGCGGCCGCGATTAGCGAGCGAACGTCGGCAAGGTCATCCGCCGTCTCGTTCAACACTTGCAGGAGCGATGACTGGGAATTGGCTAGCGTTTCGTGAATCAGCGGGACTTGATCGAGCGAGCGTCCCAGGGCAACCAGATCGCGCGGCGTCGCTGAGCCAAGGTTCAAGCGGCCAGTCAGCCTTTCAACATCGGCGACTTCTTTCAAAAGAGAGCGGAGTCGATCGCGCTTGATGTGCGACGCGTGCAGCTCGGCGACGGCGCCGTGGCGAGCTTCGACCTCGCCCCGCCGAAGCGACGGCCGCAGCAGCCACGCGCGCAACAAGCGCGCGCCCATGCCGGTTACGGTTTCGTCAAGCACTTCGAGCAAAGACCGCGTGACGCTTGCCCCACCCATCGACTCAACCAATTCCAGGTTGCGCACCGTGACGTTATCGAGAACCAGATGATCCTGCGGCTCGAAATAGATTATGTCGCGAATGTGGGCCGCCGCGGCGTGCTGCGTTTCCTGCGCATAGCGTAGGCACGCGCCGGCAGCGCAAATTGCTTCGTCCTTTCCCGTCAGTCCGTAGCCATCAAGGGAGCGCACGCCGAATTGCTTCAGAAGCAGTGAGGCGCAATCTTTGATTTGCCACAGCCAGTCGTCAATCGGCGTCAGAGCTGCGCCACCAAAAGCCTCCGAGGTTTGCAGGTGCGCAACCGCGACGCGCGTTTCAGCGTTCACCGTCGATTGAAAGTTTTCTGGTGCGGTGGCGGTTTCCGTCAGCGGCAGCGGCGCGGTGTGATGTGTCTGGTCGAAACCTGCGCGTACCAGCGGCGCGAGCGCGGCAGGGAAGAGCAACTCTCGCGGCGCGTAAGACTCAATGTCGGCAGAGATGAGTCTCCAGGCGTCGGGCCCGCTCGCCTGCGTAGTGCGAAACTCTCCGGTCGAGATGTCCAGAAATGCCGCGCCGGCAGTTTCGCCATGCGCGGACAGCGCCGCGAGATAAACGGACTCTCGTGGCTCAAGCAGTTGCGGATCGATGGGCGTCCCCGGCGTCACGACGCGCACGACTTCGCGGCGCACGAGCTTTTTCGCTTTTGAAGCATCTTCGGTTTGCTCGCAGATCGCCACGCGATAGCCCTTGCGGACGAGTTTGGCGATGTAATTTGGCGCTGAGTGATGAGGCACGCCGCACATGGGAATCGGATCGCCGCGTTCTTTGTGTCGTGCCGTCAGCGTGATCTGTAATTCGCGCGCGCCGATGACCGCATCTTCGAAAAACAGCTCGTAGAAATCGCCCAGGCGAAAGAAGAGCAGCGTCCCCGGATGCTGCTCTTTCAGCTCCCGGTACTGCCTGACCATTGGAGTGGTGTTCGTTGCCGTCATCTCCGTGCCTGTGAGAGTTTCGGAAACCAGCGGATTCATCCTTAGTCGCTGCGAGCCCGCAAGCCTACATCGTAAGCGATAAGCGCCGCAACCATAGGCGATGGGAGACGTGGTATGCGTGCACTAACTCCGCGTGCGGTCGATTCCGAAGCCGAATCTTCTTGACAGGCCTGAACCCGAAGATTTAGTCTCTTGGCCCTAATCGAAGAGATTTGCGATGGGCCAGATGCGAAGCGATCGAAACGCATCGGCACTCCGTCGCCCAAGCGAAGTAAGGTTTGACTAAACGTCTCACCGCCCTTCGACGAATTCCGCGAACAAACGAAATGCACACGGGTAAGGGATCAATTTCAGCGGTCGTAGCCCCTGCAACCTACTCTTTCGGCCAGAATCAAGAACAGGCGTTAGCTCTGGTTGCTTTGAGTCACACCGTAGTTGAGCACCAACTCTATTGCGCGATGCTGGCAGAGATCTCAAGTGTGGGCACGCGGGTCGCTTCGTTTACTACTCGCGGCCTTATGAGTCTGACAGGCATTGGCGGCTACAGCACTGTGCGGCGCGGACTGACTGGTCTCGGCAACAAGCTGAGTATCGAACGACAAAAAGTGGCCGGCGCCAACGGGAATCATCAGCCGCCGACGGTCTATCTTGTTTTCACGCCTGAAGAGATTCTGGAACGTCGCCGCGCTGTCGGGCTGCCTGCTTACCCGAAGGGAGTGGAAAGCGAACACGGCGCGCATTCGCTGGGTCGCGCGATCAGGCGCGTCGTCGACGTGGCAAGTCTGAGCCGACGAGAGGCACAGGTGGCGTTGTGTTGCGCCGAAGGGTTAACGAATGCCGCGATCGGAACGCGTCTGCAAGTCAGCGAACAGACTGTGAAGTTTCATCTCCGCAATATCTTCGTGAAGTTTGGCGTGAAGCGCCGCGCCGAACTCGTTTCGCGCATGTTTCGCGAAGGCGGAGTGACCGACAATTTTGTTTGAAGGGCCCCGGCCAAAGGCCGAGCCCGAGTGTTTGATAATCCGCAAGCCGCCTCGCGTTTGAGGTTTCCCTTCGGGGTCGCTGCGTGTGTTTCGCCGCTTGAAAGCGAACCAGCACGCATGAGGGAGAACTGTGCCTTGTCTGTACCGCCTGCGGTAGCGGGCGGGTGAAAAGAAATTGTCAGTACCGCCTGCGGTAGCGGGCGGGTGAAAAGAAATTGTCAGTACCGCCTGCGGTAGCGGGCGGGTGAAAAGAAATTGTCAGTACCGCCTGCGGTAGCGGGCGGGTGAAAGAAATGGCGAAGAAGGAAAAGAAAAAAAAGAAGAAGACGGCGCTGATAGTTTGCCGTGACGGGAAGGAATTCTGGACCACGCAGAAGCAGTTCTGGCAATGGGCCAGGGAAGGCGTGATTGTGAAGACTCAGGACGGACCGCTAACGGGTGAGTTTTTGCGCGAGTACGAAGAGTTGATGGTTTTGGTCAGCAACACGGTGCTGAATCTAGCCCATCCCAATCACATGCGCGAGGCACTGCTTTCGCGGCGCATCGGCCTCGGCGGAAAGTAAATTTGGTTATGAAAAGTAACGTGGAGTTTGTTAGCAGGACGTTGACAGAACCAAACGAAAACTCTGCTCAGTGCCTGCCGATCGAAACGGTCGAGTTGGGTGGTGATCATTCAATGAGCCCGCCGAGCGGTCGGCAGAGTTTAGCCCAGGGCCAGCGGAGCGGAACGAAGTGGAGCGAAGCGCCGCCCTGGGTGCAGGCCCAAGGGAATTCACGAGCCCGCTTTAGCGGGCGAAAGAAGCAGCGGTGCGAACGTTTTCTGGCGCCCGCTAAAGCGGGCTTGAAGGTTCGTTCGGATTGCCCACCCAGGGTTCCGCTCGCTTCGCTCGCTACACCCTGGGCTACAATCTTTCGCCTGCTTCGGAGGCTCGTCCAGAGGTTCAATCCCAGCTTGCGCATTGACGTGACTTCTTTGCTCTCCGCAATCGTCCTGATGATTCCCTTTGCGACTGGCGCACAAGTTTCCGCCCAAAGCGCACAACCACCGCCCCAGTCAACCTCGCAGACGGGCGATCGCTATCGCATCGGCCCGGGCGACGTGCTGGATATACGCATCTTCAATCGGCCTCAGCTTTCGCGCGACGCGGTGCGCGTCGAAGGCAGCGGCATGATTCGCATGCCGCTCGTCGACGGCGAGATTCAAGCGGCCTGCAAGACCGAAGGCGAGCTGGCCCAGGATATCAAGACGCGTTATTTGAAGTTCTATCGAAATCCGCAGGTGGACGTCTTTATAAAGGAATACCACGCGCGCGAAGTCGCGGTCATCGGAGCCATCAACGAGCAGGGGCGTTATCAGATGCAGCGGCGCCTGCGCTTGCTCGAGTTGCTGACTTATGCAAAGGGTCCGTCGGACAAAGCCGGGCAAACCATCAACATTGTTCGCGCGCCGAGGTCCGGCCTCTGCGACAACGGCGCGAACTCAGGCGAGGAAGGCGGCAGCTTTCTCAGCCTGCGGCTCAACGACACGATGCGCGGAGAAGAAAAGGCTAATCCCTACGTCGAACCGGGCGACATCGTAACCCTTCCTGAAGCCGATCAAGTTTACGTAATCGGCAATGTCTATTCTCCAAAAACGCTGCCGATGAAAGAGCCGATTAGCGTATCGCAGGCGGTGGCGATGGCTGGCGGCGTCTTGCGCGATTCCAGAACTGATCGTGTGCACATCGTCAGGCGGCAGCCTGGGTCGGGGACAGTATCTGAGATTTTGGTCGATCTAAACGCGATTACGCGCAAGAAGGCCGAGGATGTCGCGCTTCAGCCAAACGATATTGTCCAGGTGTCTGAATCCACCGGCAAGAGCATGATTCGCAGCTTGCTTGGTGTGGTCGCGCCGTCGCTCGGGCAACTGCCCGTTCGAGTGATTCCATAAGAATAAAATCGCGTATTCAGTTGCAGGTGAAAAAATGAACGAAGCTACAAAACTGGCGAAGCGTGAGCCTGAGCCACAGGAGTTGGAAAGCCGGGCTGAGCCCGCTAATTACCGTGCGCCCGTTTATGGGTATGGCTTGGATCCCGCGGGCGAAGGTGAAGTGCACTTGCTCGACTATTGGCGGGCGGTGCGCAAGCGTCTGTGGTTGGTGCTTGGCATTGCCGCCTTGATCACGGCGCTCGCTACGATTTATGTGGCGCGCAAGCCGGATGTTTACGAGGCCAAGTCTCAGGTGGAGATTGGTCTCGAGAACAATCCGATGTATGCCGGCAAGACCGCGCCTTTCATTTACAGTCCGGTAAACGATCCCGCGTACTTCAACACGCAGCTTCAGATTCTCACCAGTCCCGGGCTTCTGCGCCGCGTCGTGAAGACGCTCGATCTGGAACACAATCAGGCTTTCCTGCAGCCACAATCTTCGCAACCTCATTCGACGTGGAAGACAATCACCGGGATGTTGGGCTTCGGCGGAACGGAACAGAAAAATGTTGCCAACCAGGCTAAGCAGTTGCCTTTGACAACCTCCGTCGCGCCGGCAACGTCGAGCGACGACCTGGGTGAAGCAAAACGTCTGGCGCCGTACGTCGGCGCTTTGCAGGCTCTGAAAGTCGAGCCCGTGCGCGAGAGTCGTGCTGGTTATTATAAGGAGACGCGTCTGATCGATATCACGTTCCAGCATGGCGATCCTGAAACCGCCGCCAAGATCACAAACGCTGTCGCCGAGACCTTCGTTCGTGCGAACCTGGAAAAGAAGAACGAGACCAACACGACCACCAGCGAGTTTCTTTCCAAGCGTGTCGCGGAACTGCAAGCCACGCTTCATGCGGACGAAGAAAAGCTCGTCAACTATGCGAAGAGCAACCAGATTCTTTCGCTGGACGCGAGCCAGAACACCGTCGTTGAACGGCTCTCGGGTCTGAACAAGTCTCTGCTCGAAGCCGAGAACGACCGCAAGCTCGCCGAAGCCGAGTACAACGCAGCGAAAGCTCCCGGCGCCGCCAGCGCTTTGGCCGAAGCCAGCGCTAAAGACATCAATGAATCTGAATCAAAGCTGAGCGACCTGAAACAGAAGCGCGCGCAACTGCTGGTTGAGGCCACCGAAGAAGCGCCGGAGGTGAAAGAAATCCAACAGCAGATCGCCGAGTTGCAAAAGCACCTGACTGAAACGCGCGCGCGCAGCACGAGCGTCCTGCTTACAAACCTTGAAACCAAGTATCGGCAGTCGCTGGCCCGCGAAGAATCTCTGCGAAAATCTTTCAACCAGCAGAAGGGCGAAACCGTTACGCAGAACGAAGCTGCGATCAACTATCGAATTCTGGAACAGGAGATCCAGACGAACAAAGGATTGCTGGAGAATTTGCTGTCCCGCTCGAAAGAGAATGATGTGGTCCTGGCCGGTAGGCCAAACAACATTTCGATTGTCGATTACGCGATCGTGCCTGACTCTCCGGTGGGGCCGGCGCGCATGCGTTCCGTGATGCTGGCATTTGTTTTGGCGCTGGCGCTCGGCGTCGGGCTGGCGCTGTTTCTCGAATACCTGGATGACAGCATTCACTCGACCGATGACGTCGAAAAGTTTTTGCGGTTGCCGGCGTTGGCGGTCATTCCCGCGATGAGTGGCGCCGGTGCGCGGCGGCGGTTTCTTTCGTCAGCGACGACGCTGCAAAAACGAAATGGAAGTAACGGCAGCGGCAACCCGGAATTGTTGCTGAACGTAACCGGGCGCTCGGCGCTGGCTGAATCTTATCGGCAGTTGCGCACTTCGGTTTTGCTTTCGACGGCCGGCCGCGCACCGAAAACTTTGTTAATTACTTCCAGTCTGCCCGGCGAAGGCAAAACCACCACCGCCGTGAATACTGCGATCAGCCTGGCTCAGACGGGCGCCGCCGTCGTCATCATTGACGCGGATATGCGGCGGCCGCGGCTGCGTTCAATCTTTGATCTGCCGGAGCGCCAGGGGCTGAGTTCGATTCTGTCCAGCGAGATGAAAGAAAAAGAGATGCTCTCGCTGATCGCTTTGGACGAAACCACTGGACTTCACGTGCTGACCTCGGGACCGATTCCGCCCAACCCGGCGGAACTTATCGGTTCGGATCAGATGCGCAAATTGATTTCTGAACTCAGCCGCACGTTCACGCACATCGTGATCGACTCGCCGCCGATCAGCTCGTTCACCGACGGCGTGCTGATCGCGTCGATGGTTGACGGCGTGCTGCTGGTGGTGCACGGAGGCAAGAGTTCGCGCAGTGTCGTGCGCCGCTCGCGACAGTTGCTGATTGACGTGGGCGCAAAGATCTTCGGCGTCGTGCTGAACAACGTCAGCGTGCGTTCGCACGATTATTACTATTACTACCAGCGCTACTATCACCAGTCTTACTACAGCAAGGACGTTGAGACTGAGAAGGCCACCGCGGCCGGCTCGTAAGCAAGACTCAAGCCGGTGCGTGGAAGTCCCGACCAGACTGGTGGCTATGATTCTTGTGCCCTGAGATCTGATAAGATAAGCAGGCAGAGCATCGTATGATCCTATCCGATTGAGTCAACGAGGAAGCATGAGTAGCATTCAGGAAATTGAACGCGCGGTGTCCAATCTGTCGCCAGACGACTTGGCAAGTTTCCGCGATTGGTTTGCCGAATTCGAAGCGAGAATCTGGGACGAACAATTTGAGAAAGATGCAAACTCCGGGAAGCTCGACAAGCTTGCGAATGAAGCCATTTCTGATTTTCGCGCGGGCAACTACAAAGAGCTGTGAGGCATTTCACCAGCCCCTCCTTCTGGAAGTTGTACAACAGGTTGCCGGCCTCCATTCAGGATTTAGCAGATAAACAATACCAGCTTCTGAAATCAAATCCGCGTCATTCTTCGTTGCATCTCAAGAAGGTTGGCAAGTATTGGTCGGTAAGAGTGGGAATCCACTATCGCGCGGCGGCCGTACAAATTGACGAAGGGCTACTGTGGTTCTGGATTGGCAGACACGCTGAATACGACGAGCTAATCAAATGAATTCAGTTTCAGTCCAAACCGCAACCAAGGTCCCCAATTCGCAATCATCCTGATGTCCATCGCGCCGCCCGCAATCCACAACTCGCAACCCGCGATCGAGCTGCCGACTTTCTTCATTCGTCCGCAGACTGGATGGACTGCGGTTGGGCTGAAAGAACTTTGGGAGTACCGCGAGCTGCTCTACTTTCTGACTTGGCGCGACATCAAGGTGCGCTACAAGCAGACTGTGCTGGGCGCCGCCTGGGCCATCATTCAGCCATTCTTTATGATGGTGGTCTTCAGTTTGTTCTTTGGTTATCTGGCGCGAGTCCCTTCCGACGGCATTCCTTATCCGATTTTCGCTTACTGCGCGCTGCTGCCGTGGCAACTGTTCGCGCATGCGCTGACGGAATCGAGCAACAGCCTGGTCGCCAACGAGCGTTTGATTACTAAAGTTTATTTTCCGCGTCTGGTCGTGCCGATCTCGGCCGTGCTCGGCGGACTTTTGGATTTCGCGATCGCCTTCGTGATCCTGTTGTTGATGATGGCTTACTACGGCGTCCGGCCGACTTGGGCCATCGTCACGCTTCCCGCGTTCCTCCTGCTGGCGATGCTGACCGCGCTCGGCGTGGGATTGTGGCTGTCGGCCCTCAACGTCAAGTATCGCGACGTGCGCTACACAATCAACTTCCTGATTCAGTTCTGGCTGTTTGCGACACCGGTCGCTTACTCAAGTTCGATCGTCCCCGCTCGCTGGCGCGCGCTTTATGGATTGAACCCGATGGCCGGAGTCGTCGAAGGATTTCGCTGGGCTTTGCTCGGCAAGAGTGAAGGGCCGGGCGCGCTGCTGGCTGTTTCCGTCGCCGTGGTGATTCTGATTCTGATTGGCGGCCTGTACTACTTTCGGCGCATGGAGGCGGAGTTTGCGGACGTCGTCTGACGACGACGGACGGGAGACCGGAGACCGGCGGCGGCGGACCGACGACCGCAGACCGATGACTGCTGACAAACAAGCGACGGCTCGCAACCTTGGGCCGGTGACTTACAAATTTCAGAAGCTTGAGATTTACCAGCTGGCGCAGAAGTTACCGAGGAGTGAGGACTTCAATCTGAAATCGCAGTTAACGCGCGCTGCAACTTCGATAGCGCTGAACATTGCCGAAGGCTCCACGAGTCAAAGCGATGCCGAACAGTCGAGGTTCCTTGGAATGGCTTTGCGCTCATCGATCGAAACTGTCGCTTGCCAGGACATTATCCTCCGCAGACGCTACGTCAAAGTCGAGGATCTACAAGAGGCTCGGGAGCTCGGTGCGAAGCTATTCGCGAAGATTCAGGCAATGAGGAGAGCACTCGGCCAATCCGTGGCCCCCGGAGCTCGGTCGTTCGTCAGCGGTCGCCGGTCATAACCATGAGTGACTTTGGGCATAGACTTTTCACAAAGTTACAGGCCTTCCGTCACTCGTTGAAGAGGTCAACCCCCGGTCTCCGGTCCTCCGTCTCCGGTCAGTAAGCTTCAATGAGCGATATAGCCATCAAGTGTGAGGCCCTGAGCAAGCGCTACCGCATCGGCGAACAAGAGCGATACAAAGCGCTGCGCGACGTTATCGCTGACACTGCCGCAGCGCCATTTCGTCGGTTGCGAGCGGCGCTGGACCGAAGACCGGAGACCGGAGACGGGAACGGCAGGGACTCTTTTTCCGTCGGTCGCCCGTCATCCGTCGCCGGTCATTCTTCAAACAGCGGTCCCCGGTCTTCGGTCCTCGGTCAGCCGTCCGCAGACGGCTTGTTTTGGGCTCTCGACGACGTTTCGTTCGAAGTAAAGCGTGGCGAAGTCGTCGGCATCATCGGGCGCAACGGAGCAGGGAAGAGCACGCTGCTGAAAATTCTTTCACGCATCACGAAACCCACAAAAGGCCACGCAGAGATTCACGGGCGCGTCGGCTCGCTGCTCGAAGTCGGCACCGGCTTTCATCCAGAGCTTACCGGCCGCGAGAACATCTACCTCAACGGCGCGATTCTCGGCATGCGCAAAGCGGAAATCGATCGCAAGTTCGACGAGATCGTCGCCTTCGCCGAAGTAGAAAAGTTTATCGACACTCCGGTCAAGCGTTATTCGAGCGGCATGTACGTGCGCCTGGCCTTCGCCGTCGCTGCGCACATGGAGACGGAAATACTTTTGGTCGACGAAGTGCTCGCGGTTGGCGACGCGCAGTTTCAGAAGAAGTGTCTGGGAAAGATCGGAGATGTTGCGAAATGTGGTCGCACGGTCTTGTTTGTAAGTCACAACATGACCGCGATTAAGAGCCTCTGTGACCGGGCAATGGAACTCAATGAGGGTCAAGTTCGTGGATGGGGCGATACAGCGGCTACCATCGCGAATTACCTTCAAGGCTCGCGTGAAGCGCTGCTGAGGCGCGAATGGCAGCGTTCGGAAGCACCAGGCAACGAGAATGGCAAAGTGCTCTACGCCGCGGTGAAAAATATTGAAGACAGCGTGGAGCTAACTGTCGAAACCCCAATTGACCTGTCCTTCGGTGTGTTGCATATCAAAGCCGACAAGCTAATGCACCTTAACGCTATTCTCTATAATCAAGAGAACGTTTGTCTTTTCACAAGTGCTTCAAAGCCGCAGACCTTCTCTGCAGGACTATTGGAGGCCCAATGTCAGGTGCCCCCGTACCTTCTTAACGACGGCTCTTATTCCGTGCGCTTGATCGTGCATTATGAAAATAGTGATTCCATCGATCTAGAAAATGTTCTGCGGTTCGACGTGCACGATGGTGCGCGAGAAGACTGGCATTGGTACGAAAAATGGCCGGGTATCGTTCGACCCAGGCTTGACTGGACTTTCAAGTCAATTTAGGAGGGTTATGGCGCCGCTCGTTACTGTCATTGTCCCAGCTTACAACTACGGACATTTGATCAGTCAGACAATCGGAAACGTTCAGAATCAGACATACGAAGAGTGGGAATGCATCGTGGTTGATGACGGATCAACCGATCACACAAAAGCGCTCGTATCCGAATACGCAAACCGCGACCCGCGAATCAGGTATATCTGCCAAACAAACCAGAAGCAGGCAGCCGCAAAGAACAATGGCATTAGGAACAGTCTGGGCAAGTACATCCAGTTCCTGGATGCCGACGATCTAATTGAGAGCGAAAAATTAGCGAGACAAGTTGAGTATCTGGAATCGCACGATGCGGTAGATATTGCTTACGGGCAGGTTAGATACTTCCACGACGGGAGTCCCAGGCAGCGGCTCTACTCGATGTTCCCGGAAAATGCCGAGTGGATGCCAAAGCTCTCCGGCACGGGTGCCGCACTCCTTCACTTCTTGAAATCGGAAAACATGATGGCAGTTAATTGTCCATTGCTCAGAAAATCCGTTTTTGAGCGCGTCGGTTTGTTTGACGAGAACTTATCGCCGCTCGAAGACTGGGAAATGTGGATTCGGGCCGCGGCTGGAGGGCAGTATTTTCAATTCGTGGATCGACCCGGCTGCCTTGCTCTGGTGAGAGTGCATGAAACCAGTTCGAGTCGAGATAAGTTCAGCATGTGCGCGGCCAGAGTTCTAGTTCGAAGGAAACTTGAGCGATTTCTGACGCCTCAATTCTTGCCTTACGTTGACAGGAGCGTGCGTGCTTCTGCGGAAGTCCATTTCGCAATAGAAGCGTTGGCGGACCATCGGCGTTTGGCGGCGATGTGGAAGCTCCTGAGGGCTGGATTTTTTGAGCCTCGCCTGAAAAGTCGAGCGAAATGGCTGGCGCTTTGTGCGGCTGCCTCCTTTACAAATGATAGACACGTTAGGAAGTATGCGAAGAGTCCATGGACAAAGCGGGTTCGAAGCCTACACCCAACAGAGCGGTCCGAATCCTATGGGTTATCGCTGCTAAGCAAATGATCGGTTTGATATCGTCCACCATCTTTCCGTCGGACGATCCGGTGTACTGGGGCAGCCCTCGAACCATCCTCCCGAGCGCGGAGCGACTGGAACAGACTAAGGGAACCATTGAATCATTATTAGAAGCTGGGATTAGCGAAATCATTTTAGCGGACAACTCGGGTGAAAAATGGATCCCGGGGACAGAAGATTATCTGAAACCCGCGACGGTCCATCTCTGTAATCAGTATCAGTTTCAAAACAAGGGCATTTCAGAAATCCTGATGTTGTTGAGTGTATTCTCCGAGATTCCGAGCGACAGACCAATCTTAAAGATATCAGGCAGGTACTCTTTGAAGTGGCCCGTTGACCTGGACCTCGGAAACGCGGACTTAGCGGTTAAGTTGTATCGACCGAGCGCCAAAGACAAGACGGAAATGTCGACGCGTTGTTACTGGGTAAAGAATAAAGAGATTTTCCAGGACTTTCTCATAAGCATTCTGCGTGAACTATATGGCAATCGCACGAAGATAACAGGAGCCCGATCAGTTTTCCGGATCATTCGCAACTCGTTCTTTCCTGACAACGACAAATATCCTTACCACGATCCCGTGGATGGAATCGAAAAAGCCGCCGCCCGGATTTTGGAAAGGCCTAGGTACAAGGTCAGGTATCTCGAGTCATTGGGAATAGAAGGAACGTCGGGAGACAGAGATCAACGCTTGATTCGAGAATGATGCGGCTCCCCGTTCGCTAAATGAAGAAGGAAATAAGAATAAAATTCGCGAACGGTTTAAGCTTCGCGAGCGCAGTGAAAGATATTTTGGGCTGCGTTTCTGACCGGTACGAATTTATTGACAGTGAGCGCCCTGATTATCTTGTCTTCGGTCCGTACGGCGACAATGTTTCCGCAGGTGATTTCGTCAAGGTTGGATACTACTGCGAAAACATGAAACCGGACATGACCGTGTGTGATTGGGCATTTGGGATGCGTTATGAAGCAGAAGTGAACGATCCCAGATACATGCGAATTCAATGGCATGGTTTTGATCCCAATTCGCTGGTTAAGAACCATTTCAATGTCGATGAAGTAGTTCGCAAGAAAACCAGGTTCTGCAACTTTGTTTATAGTAATCCAGTCCCTTTCCGCGAAAGATTCTGCACCGAGCTCTCAAAGTACAAACGCGTCGATGCTCCGGGTAAATCCATGAACAATATGGGCAGCATCGATTCCGACAACGGCAATTCCGGCGACATGTGGCAGCGCAAGAGAGCTTTCATCAGCCAGTATAAATTTACGATTGCTTTCGAGAACGCCTCCTACTCGGGTTATCACACGGAGAAACTTCTGGATCCGATGATGGTCGACAGTCTGCCTATTTACTGGGGCAACCCCCGCATCGACCGACACTTTAATACGAAGAGTTTTGTGAATTCTCACGAACAGCTCAAGGCCAATGGTTCACGTGTCGTCGGATTTCTCGAAGCAAACTGCCAAAAAGATTTTTCGTACGCGGGCGCTGATCGTAAAGACTTTCTCAGCTCCAAGGTTAAGCGAAAACTGAAAGATGTAGGCCAGGCTGTGAAGCTCAGACTTCAATACGACGCGAACTTCGATCAGTTAATCGACAGGATTGTTGAAATAGATCGGGACGACAGTTTGTATGCGCGTTACCTGTCCGAACCGTGGTTCAAGGACAATAAGCCGCCTTCTAACGAGCACGTGGTCCAACGATGGCGAGAGATATTTGGTTAGCCCCTCGACCCTGCCGTGCAAAAGCTCGTCTCAATTCTAATACCTGTTTACAACGCCGAGGCGTTTGTCGCCGAAACGATTCAGTCCGCCCTAAACCAAACCTGGCCCG
>DASZZL010000048.1:0-36285 GCA_035545035.1 Pyrinomonadaceae bacterium | reverse complement strand
AATAACGACCGAATAACGCCGCGTTATCCGAGCTGCCGCGCGCGACGAGCACGATTAGATCGATGTCGCGTTGTTTGAGCGACTCGCCGAGGCGCTCAACCTTGCCACGCTCTTCGGCAATCGTTTTCTGAAGCGCCAAAGGCTGCTCAGCGATTTCCTGAAGCATGAGGGACATGATTATCTAAGCCGAGCCATTGTATTCGCCATCAATATCGGGTAAATAGACGTGCGTCCTTCTCAAAACCCTTCAGTGAAAATTATGACGGTCATAAGCGTTATCGACTTAATGAGAACAACTCTAACACGAACTTTCATCCTGCGAACCGCAATTCTGGGCGCGTTTGCACTCGTTTGCGTTGAGGCTAATGCCCAGACGCCGAACGCACAAATCATTCCCGCGCCAAAACAACTCACGGTCCGCGAAGGAAAGTTCGAAATCGGGCTGGACACGCGCTTGGCTCTTGCTGACCCGCAATCCGTCGAGGATCGTTTCGCCGCACAGGATTTCATCGACGATGTGAAGCAGACGGCGGGAGCAACCGTGAGACTCGGCGGAAACAGCGCGCGCCGCGAGATTCTGATCGGCCGAATCGATCTGCCAAGAATTCAACAAGCCCTGAAGCGAGCAGCCGTTGACTCGATTCAACAGAGCAACGACGAAGGATATGTTTTGTCGGTCGGCTTGCACGAAGTTGTCGTTGCCGGAAAAACCACGACCGGAACTTTCTATGGCTTGCAAACGCTAAAGCAACTTGTGCGCGGCGACACGGCAAACGCTTTCATTCCCGGAGTGAAGATCGTCGATTGGCCCACGATGCGTTGGCGCGCGGTTTCAGACGACATCAGCCGCGGCCCCGTGCCGACCGTTGATTACATCAAGCGGCAAATTCGCGCCGAAGCGTTCTTCAAGCTCAACATGCACTCCTTTTATATGGAGCACACGTTCGCGAGCGAATCGAACCCTTTGATTGGCCCAACCGGTGGGTCGCTCACGCCCGATGAGATTCGCGACCTTGTCGCGTACGCGCGCCGGTATCACATTGAATTGGTTCCCGAACAGCAGACGTTCGGCCATCTGCACAAAGCTTTGCGTCTGGAGAAGTATGCCGAGCTGGCTGAGACGCCTTACGGCGACGTGCTCTCGCCGCAGCAGCCGGGAAGTTACAAGCTGATCGCTGACTGGTATAAGGAGCTCAATGAACTTTTTCCGGGGCAGTTCTTTCATATCGGCGAGGACGAAACGTTCGAACTCGGCGAGGGGCAGAGCAAAGAAGAGGCGAAAGCGAAAGGCGTCGGCGCGGTTTATTTCGAACATCTCAATCGCGTGCGCGATGTGCTGAAGCCTTACAACCGACGACTGATGTTTTGGGGCGACATCGCTTTGCATCATCCCGATCTGATCGGCAACGTTCCGAAAGACATGATCGTGATGAACTGGCAATACGGCGCAGCCGACGACTACTCAAAATTTATCAAGCCGTTCAAGGACGCCGGGCTGGATCAGTTTGTTTGTCCGGGCGCGCACAACTGGAACCAGATCTTTCCGAACATCGACGCAGCATCGAAGAACATCGCGAACTTTGTGCGCGACGGACAGCAGGCGGGCGCGATCGGAATGATGAATACGACGTGGGATGATGACGGCGAGTCGCTGTTCGAATCGGCGTGGTATCCAATCACCCTCGGAGCGGCGGCATCGTGGCAGGAAGGGATTTTTGATTTCCAGAAGTTTGATCGCGATTTCGATTGGGCTTTCTTTCGCGCCAACGGCGATCAATTTGTGAAAATCACTCATGCGCTCGGTGGGATTCCGACCTTGCTCAACGCGGGCACGACGGACGAACTGTTCTGGCGCGACCCGTTTACGACGCAGTTTCAGAACCAGGCGCGCAATATGGTTGAGAGAACGAGCAGCACGCGCTTGCTGGCTGAGCACGCTCTGGAAATGCTGATCCAAAACGATAAGCTCGCGCGCCGCAATCGTGCGACGCTCGCGGCGATGCGCCTCGCTGCGCAGCGCTACGATCATCTCGGACGACGCGTGGAGGTAATGCAGAAGTTTAGTGACCAGTACTGGGACGCGTATCTGAATCTCGGCGACCGGACGAAAGCGAGAAAGCTGCGTTATTACACGGGCGCGATTTACAACAACTTGCGCGAAATGGCCGAGGAGCTTGCGATCTTAAGAGAAAGTTATCGTCAACAGTGGCTGGCTGAGAATCGAACGTACTGGCTCGACAGTGTTTTGGCGCGATACGATCAAATGATTTCGCTATGGCTAACGAAGAGCCGCGCGATGGATGAAGCGCTGCGGAAATATGAAACGACTTCGACGTTGCCGAATCCCGAAGAGTTTGGATTGGGTACACGACCGGTCGCTCCGGTACAGAACCGGGAGCGGTAGCGACCGGGTGATTCACGCAAAGGCGCAAAGACGCAAAGAAGTAGCCACGAAAAGGCACAAAAGGCGCAAGAGAAAAACCCAATGAGCGAGGCCACGAATACAAACCCGGCAGCGAGCAGCCGCCTGATTTCACTCGACGTCTTTCGCGGCCTGACTGTCGTTGGGATGGTGCTGGTAAACAATCCCGGATCGTGGGCGCACATTTACTGGCCTCTGGAACACGCTGAATGGAATGGCTGGACGCCGACCGATCTGATCTTTCCGTTTTTTCTGTTCATCGTCGGCGTGGCGATCCCGCTGGGGCTCGGCAAGCGCGTCGAGCGCGGCGACAAGTTTCGCGATCTCTTTCTCAAGATCGTCTATCGCACGGTCGTCATCTTCCTGCTGGGAGAATTCCTCGCCGGCTTTCCTTACTTTCATCTCTCGACGATTCGCATTCCCGGCGTGCTGCAACGCATAGCGGTTTGCTACTTCTTCGCGTCGATCATTTTCATCAAGACCAGGCCGCGCACGCAGGCGATTATCGCGCTAGCTCTACTGGTCGTTTACTGGTTATTGATGAAGCATGTTCCAGTGCCGGGCTACTACGTTGGTGACTTGACCAAGGAAGGAAGTTTGGCATCGTACATCGATCGCCGTGTCTTTGGTCCGCATATTTGGAAGCAGGGAATCGTTTACGATCCCGAAGGCATTCTGAGCACGATGGGCGCGCTGGCGACGACGTTGTTTGGCGTTCTAACCGGACATCTAATCCGCTGCAAAAACAGAACGCCCATCGAAAAGGTCGCACACATGTTCATCGCGGGCGTGTGTTGCGTGGGTGTTGGCTGGGCGTGGAATGCCTGGTTTCCGATCAACAAATCGCTGTGGACCAGCTCGTATGTTTTCTTCACCGGTGGACTGGCGCTGCAATTTCTCGCCTTGTGTTACTGGCTGATCGACATCAAGCGATGCAAGCTTTGGACAAAGCCGTTCGTCATCTTTGGCGTGAATGCAATTGTTTTGTTCGTGGGAACAGGAGTGATGGCGCGGCTGATGGGCCTGATCAAGATTCCGCGCTCGGACGGCGGTCGTCCGTCGCTGCAAGGCTTTATCTACAATAACGCCTACGCGTCATGGCTTTCACCGAATAAAGCTTCGCTGGCGTTCGCGATAACTTTTATTCTGCTGTGGCTGTTTCTGCTGTGGCTGCTTTATCGCAGGAACGTCATCATCAAAATTTGAGTCAGTACCACCTGCGTGAGCGGGTGGGTGTCAGAAGCCCGCGCGTCGGCAAGGGCTTGAACAAAGCGGCGACAAGTCGCCGCACTCCAAAGGAGAACACACATGCCAACTTACATTGCGCTGCTTAACTGGACACAGCAAGGAGCATCGAAAATCAGCGCCAGCCCCAAGCGGCTCGACGCCGGGCGCGAGGCTTTCAAGAAAGCGGGAGCTGAAATCAAGGATGTTTACCTGACCATGGGGCGACACGATCTGGTCTGCGTAATCGAAGCTCCCGATGACGAGACTTATGCGAAAGCAATACTCGGTTTGGCTACGCAGGGAAACGTCAGCACTGAGACGCTGAAAGCTTTCAGCGAGGATCAATACCGCAAGATTACCGGGTCGTTGTGAACTGCGGCTTCGCCGCTCCCTAGTGCGGAAAGGCTTCGCCTTTCCGGCCAGGCTTCTTTCCCAAAAAGGTGAGAGGCTAGGCCTCGAACTGAGGCGCAGCCCCATTCCAATCCAGGAGGTACGACGGTAAGGCGAAGCCTTACGCACTGTGCGGCGGCAGAGCCGCAGTAGGAAGACTAACGTCTAAACCCAGGTCCTTTTAGCACTCTCCCCGCTTCTGCCGGCGTACGCTGCCCGTTGTCGACTTCGATCTGACCATTGACGATCACAAAGTTGATTCCCACCGGATACTGATTTGGGTCTTCGAAAGTCGCGCGATCGATGACGGTTTTTGGATCGAAGATGGTGATGTCTGCAAAGTAGCCTTCGCGAAGCAGACCGCGATTCTTCAAGCCCACATTCGAAGCCGGCAAACCAGTCATCTTGTGAATAGCCAATTCGAGCGGCATCAGATGCTGGTCGCGCACGTATCTGCCAAGAATTCGCGGATACGTACCCCAACCGCGCGGATGCGACTTTGATCCGGCCAGCGGCCCGTCGGTCGCGCGCGCGCCATTGTCGGTGCAGATGCTGACGAAGGGCGACTTCAACGCCGCTTGCATGTCGCTTTCCTTCATCATGAAAAAGATCGCGCCGGTCTGGCCGTGATCGGCAATGATGAAATCAAAGAGCGCATCGAGCGGATCTTTGTTCTGCGCGGTCGCAATTTCAGAAAGCCGCTTTCCCTGCGAGCTTTCCAAATCGCGATTCACGACTGAAGCAATCAAGATTCCGCTGGGCCCGCCGCTGCCCAAGTAAATGTTCTCCCATTCTTTGGCATCAGTTGTTATTTCCTTTTTTAGCCGCGCGCGCGTCTGGGGATCCTTCAAGCGCGCAATCATTCGATCTGTTCCGCCTTCCAGCGCCCACGGCGGCAGGCACGCGCTCAGCGAGGTGCTGCCGGCGACATAAGGATAAACATCGGCGGTGACCTTCAAACCCTGTCGTCGTGCGACCGCGATGCGGTGCAGCATTTCCGGCATCCGGCCCCAGTTTTTCTGGTAAGCAGTTTTGAAGTGCCAGATTTCCGCGGGAATGTGGGCGCGGCGCGCGATCTCGAAAACTTCTTTCATCGAATCGTCAATCGCGTTGGCTTCGCTGCGTTGATGGCTGATGTAAATACCGCCGTATTGATGCGCGACTTTTGCGAGTTCGACAATCTCATCAGTCTTCGCAAACCGTGCCGGCACGTACTGCAACGAAGTTGAAACTCCGAGCGCTCCATCCTTCATCGCGTCAGCGACGAGCTTCTTCATTTGCTCAAGCTCGGCCGCCGTTGGTGGGCGGTCGTCATAACCGATGACGTATTCGCGCACCTGCGTCGCGCCGACGAAAGTGCCGAGGTTTACGCCCGCGCCCTGCTTGTCGAGTCGTTGAAAATATTCACCGAGCGTGCGCCAATCAATCGTCAGGTTGTAGCGACGATTGAAATCCTCCTGCTCTTTGAGAATGCGATCGTTGAGCGGCGCAATCGATTCGCCCTCGCCGGTAATCTCAGTCGTGACACCCATCATCACTTTGCTCATCGCGCGCGGATCGATCAAGACAAACTGCTCCGATTGTCCCAGCATGTCGATGAAACCGGGTGCCACCACTTGCCCGCGGGCATCGATGACTCGCTTCGCTTGCGCGCCGCGCAGATTGCCGATGCGCGCGATGCGGTCATCTTTGATCGCAACATCGGCATTGAAAGCGGGTCGTCCCGATCCATCAATCACGCGGCCATTGCGAATTATCAAGTCGTATTGCAGCGCCTCGCTTGAAACAGGGAAGAGCAGGGTCAAACTTGCAAACGCAATCGCCAAAAAGGTCAAAATTCTGCCAGTCATAGATTTCGTCCTTCGCTCCGGATTGCGGACCTTGCATCGTAATCGCGGCATAGAGTTTCTGTCCATCAGATTTGTACTGTCTACCGCTCTTTTTTTGACCGTGAGCATTCGTTTCGCGCTGGCCTCTGAAGGTGGCCCATCGTCACGCAATCGGAATTGAAAAGCCTTTGGCTTTGGCGTAGTATGCGCCTCGAACGAAGGATCCTGGAGTTTATTGGGCGGGCGCCGCCGAACTGACCTCCGAACGATATCATTTCTTTAGGCTAGTCTTTCATTTCAAACCAGTGCTGCATCGAGTCAGATGATCGGACAAGTTGTTTCGCACTATCGGATAGTCGACCGTCTGGGTAAAGGTGGTATGGGTGAAGTGTATTTGGCCGAAGACACAAACCTGGGCCGGCGCGTTGCCATTAAGTTTCCCTCGCTGGAACGGGATGAACGCGATTATCGCGCCCGCTTCTTACGCGAGGCTCGCGCGGTTTCTGAATTGAGTGACCCGCGCATCGCGACGCTTTACGACTATGGCGAAACAAGCGAAGGGCGCCCGTTTCTGGTAATGGAATTGGTCCGAGGAGAAACGCTGAGCGACATAGTGGTCCAAGGCAGACTGACCCTGCCGCGCGCGCTACAGATTATAGAAGAAGTTGCGACGGCCCTGAAAGAAGCTCACGCCCGAGGCATCATCCATCGTGACATAAAGCCATCGAACATCATGGTTGACGAGCGAGGTCAGATCAAAGTGCTCGACTTTGGTCTCGTCAAGCAACTTAATGAAGATTCGATTCACGTCTCAGAACCAGAAGGGCGAACCTTACTCAACCTGCGCACGCGCAGCGGCGCCGTTCTTGGCACACCGGCCTATCTCTCTCCAGAGCAGGCCATGGGAGGAAACGTCGACGGGCGTAGCGATCTCTTTGCGCTCGGTGGAGTGCTCTACGAATGTGTCACGGGCCAGCCGGCGTTTCCCGGAGCGAGTCTGATTGAGATCGCGGCCAACGTGATTCACGTTGAGCCGCGGCCGCCATCCACGGTTAATCCGGATCTCCCAATTGAGTTGAATTCCATCATTCTCAAGGCGCTGGCGAAGAAGCCGGAGAAAAGATATCAATCAAGTGATGAACTGATCTCAGATCTGCGTTCCGTGCGTGCCCTGCTGCAAGACGATTCGCGCCAGACGCTCATCAGACCCCGGCCATCAATCTTTGAAGCCCGGCGCAAAACGCTGACGACTCTCTCGCAAATCTTGAGTCGCCCACGCGTGCCCGTTTGGCAAATCATTGTGGGTGTCATCGTCGTCGCCGGCATAGCGATGATCTTGTGGCGCTGGTGGCGACCTCCTCTTCACGTGCCTCCAGCGGAAGCGCAGAACTGGTACAACGTCGGAACGAATGCCTTGCGGGATGGGGCCTACTATCAAGCAAGCAAGGCCTTCGAGCGAGCGATTACAATCGATGATAAGTATGTCCTGGCGCATGCCCGTTTCGCTGAAAGCCTGGTCGAGTTGGACTATGTAGACAAGGCCAAGGATGAACTGTTACGCGCCACCTCACTCGCGAGCGATCGCTCGCTGCTGCCGAAAGCCGATGCGTTGTACGTCGAGGCAATTTCCGCCACGGTAAGACATGACTTCCCCGCGGCGATAGAATCTTATGCCGCGATCGTGAAACAGTCCTCTGACGCTGAGAAGCCGCGCGTGCTTGTCGATCTGGGACGCGCGTACGAAAAGAACGAAAACAACGAAAACAACGACAAAGCTATTGAGACGTATACGGAAGCTGCGAACCGAAATCCGCAATACGCGACCGCGTTCCTGCACCTGGGCATTCTCTATGGTCGTAAACGAGATCTCGCGAACGCGCTCAGCTCGTTTGATAAGGCAGAGGGAATCTACCAGGCCATGGGCAATCTCGAAGGGCGCACGGAGGTGGTCTATCAACGCGGCGCCTTGTTCAATCAACTCGGCAAACTGTCTGAGGCCAGGACACAACTGGAACAGGCGATGGCTTTGGCTCGGGCCAATGACAACACCTCGCAGAGGATAAGAACTCTACTGCAACTTACTATGCTAGCTGTCGATGCCGGCGAGACAGCTCGCGCAACTGATTATGCGCGGGAAGCAATCGATCTGGCACAGAAGAATGGAATGGAGAATCTCAGCGCGCAAGGTTTCGTAGACCTTGGTTACAGTTATCTGGTGCGCGGCCAGCCCGATGAGGCAGAGAAATATCTTCTGCAAGGACTTGATTCAGCGCGGAGAGCCAAAGCCCGCGCCAACGAGGCGAGAGCACTCGCTGCGATGGCAAGTTTGCGCCAGCAGCAGAACAAGCCGGATGAAGTGGTTTCGTATCTTGGGCCCGCTTTGGCGTTTTTTCAGCCGGCCGGCTATCGATCTGCGACTTCTTCGTGCCTTGCTTTGCTCGCACGCGCAAACCTTCAGAAAGGTGATTACGCGGCTGCGGACAAGGCTCACGAACAGCTTCTGAAGCTCAGCCAGGAGTTGAATGACCAATCGCTGATAGCGCAGGCGCACGCGGAGCGGGGCTCGGCTTTAGCGCGCGAAGAGAAGTTTGCCGAGGCGCTCGACCGACTCACTCAGGCATATGTGATCTACAACTCACTGGGAATCCAGCGGAGCGTCGGCTACAACCTGGTGGAGCGCGCTTATGTTCTGGGTCGTATGGGGCGCTACAACGAAGTCCAACCTCTTCTAGATCAGGCGTCGGCTATCGCCGATAAACCCGGCGGCGAAATAAAACGACTATCGCTTGACGTAAAGCTTGTCGCCGCTGAGATTGATCTGAGTCACGAACGCTTTCCGGACGCTAAAGATAAGGCGGATAAGTTGCTCGCGATCGCCGGTGCACAGTTCCCAGAAATTTCCATGAATGGTAAGCGCGTCCTGGGAATGGCTCAGGCCTACGGCGGCGCGGTGGCGGCAGGGAAAGCGAAATGTGCGGAGGCGGTAGAACTGGCTAAGCAATTGAACGATCCATGGCAATTAGCCAAAGCACAACTGGCGCTGGCGGAAACGATGCTTCTCTCCGGCGATTCGCAGGGCGCAGCCGATAAGGCATCGCAGGCGCGGGAAGTTTTTGCTCGCCTGGGCCAGCAAGCATCCGAATGGCGGGCACTGGTGGTTGCAGCCCTGGCCAGCGGACGGTCAGGCGACAAAACCAAAGCACAAGAGTATGCTTTGCGGGCAAACGATTCGCTATCCAAACTTGAACAGCGCTGGGGTAAGGAAAACTATGGCACTTTCCTCGGTCGTCCCGATGTTCAGCGATTGAGAAAGCAACTCGGCCAACTTTCAGCGATGTAAGTGTTTGCTGTTTAGGACTCGCTCGGTTGGAAGTTATGGTTTCCAGCGTCGTGTTTCAGTCTATTTACGCGTCAGCGGATTCTCCCGCCTCGCGACGGTTCTTGACCCCCAAATAAGGAGAGAAATAATGAGTAAGGCACGTTTGCTAATAATCGCCATCGCGACCATTTGCGTGGTGGCTCTGGGTGGCTTCGCGCTTGGCAGTCGGTCGCCCCAGCTTGCGCCGGGTGACGACATCATAATCAAGGGCGGCTCTTTGGAGATCCAATGTGGGAACAATCACGGGGTTGATTGTTTGGGCATTCCCGACGGCAATGGAAAATACAAACACAAAAAATCCGGGAACCACATAACGAAGATTGTGGTGAAAGACTCAAGCAACACCATCCTATTCGACAGCTCTGACCCACAGCATTGCGGTGGAAGTGCGCTTGGCAACAAGCCGGAAATCGACATCTCGTATCCGGTTAAGACTCCGTAACAAGTAGTCGAACCAAAGCAATCGGTGACGGTTAACGAAGTCGCGAAAGCAATAGGCGCGGACTTTATCGGCCACGCCAGCGTTCCGGTGACGGACGTGACTCATGACTCGCGCCAGGCGGGGCCGGGAAGTCTGTTCGTCGCCATACGCGGCGAGTTGTGCGATGCGCATAAGTTCGTTCCGCAGGTGATCGCGCAGGGCGCAGTCGGCGTGCTGTCAGAACTTGAACCGCCCGCGGACTGGATCTCGTTAACAGAGTCGCAGTCAGGAAGGGGGCTTGCCCCCGCTTCATGGCTTCTAGTTGAGAACGTCCGACGCGCGATGGCCCTCGCCGCCGCCAAAGTTCATCATCATCCTTCGCGCGAACTGCAACTCGTCGGGATAACCGGAACGAACGGCAAGACGACCACGGCATATCTGGTCGCGTCGATTCCCGAAGCCGCGGGCGAACCGGTGGCGATGACGGGCACGGTTGAATACCGGCTCGGCAAGGAAAGAAAGAAAGCTGGGCGCACCACGCCGGAAGCAACGGACATGCAGCGGCTGCTACGGCAGGCGGTCGAAATTGGTTGCAAGACTGCGGTGATGGAATGCTCTTCACAAGCGATGGATTTTCATCGTTGTGATGAACTCGATTACGCCGTGGCCGTTTTTTCAAATCTCACGCGTGACCATCTCGACTATCACAAAACGATGGAGAACTACTGGTACGCGAAGCAGCGTCTGTTTGATGGCCGACTTGGTTCGAGACCGAAGACTTCCGTCCTCAACGTTGACGATCCTTACGGCATCGAATTGGCGAATCGCCTTGAGCAAGAGGGTTTGCGTGTAGTTCGGTACGCTGTGAAATCAGAAGCTGACATCACCGCGCGCGATCCCGGGTTCTCGCTGGCAGGTATGCGCTTTCGTTTGCGCACCCCGGACACCGAGATCGATTTTCACTCTCCCCTGGTTGGCCCGCCGCATGTCTACAACACTCTGGCCGCAGTGGCGAGTGGTCTGGCGCTCGGATACCGTCTCGATGTGATCACTAAAGCGCTGGAGAAATGCACCGGCGCGCCGGGGCGCTTCGAACGCGTGCCGCACGATGGCGACTTTGCGGTGGTGGTTGATTACGCGCACAGCGACGACGCGCTGCTGAACGTTCTGCGCACTGCGCGCGATGTGACGAAGGGCAGAATCATTACCGTGTTTGGTTGCGGTGGCGATCGCGACCGCTCGAAGCGCGCGCCGATGGGCGAAGCGGCCGGCTCTCTAAGCGACATAGTGATTCTGACTTCAGATAACCCGCGGACCGAAGATCCAAACCAGATTCTCGCCGATGCCGAAGTCGGCATACAGAAAACAGGCAAGCCTTACCAAAAGATCGCCGATCGTCGCGAAGCGATTCATCACGCGATTGCGCAAGCCCGCACTGACGATTTAGTTCTGATCGCCGGCAAGGGTCACGAGGATTATCAAATCCTCGGCCGCGAAGTCTTTCACTTCGACGATAAGGAAGTTGCCCGCGAGGCGCTGGCAGCGCGAGATTGAGGATGTTACAGAACCGCTCGCGGCGAGCGGGTTTCGGGCAGACCGGGGCACTAGCCCGCGCGTAAGCAAGGGCTCTGCTCTGAGCCCTCCCTCACGGTCGGGCTAATGCCCCGTCGTCGGTAGCGGCGCTGGTTGAGTTTAAGACATCAAGATGCGTACGGAATCAAGATCAGCAAGGACATCACCTAAAGGCCTGCTGCGTGGCATACGCAAGTGGGATCTGGTTGCCGTCACCATCAACGGCGTCATCGGCGCCGGTATCTTTGGTTTGCCGTCAAAGGTGTTCGCGCTCATTGGCTCGTACAGCCTGATTGCGTTTGTCGCGTGCGCGCTGGTGGTAACGCTGATCGTTCTTTGCTTCGCCGAAGTGGGCAGCCGCTTCGATAAGACTGGCGGACCTTACCTTTACGCGCGCAAAGCGTTTGGACCAACGGTAGCATTCGAAGTTGGTTGGTTGATCTGGCTGGCGCGTCTCACTGCTTTTGCGGCCAATTGCAACTTACTGGTCAGCTATCTCGTCTTCTTCTGGCCACCGGCGAACTCGATGGTTCCGCGGGCCCTGGTGATCATTGCGGTAGTGATGTCGCTGACAGCGCTCAACGTCCTTGGCGTGCGACAAGCGGCGATCGTCAGCAACGTTTTCACTGTCGGCAAGCTGATCCCGATGCTGATTTTCATCGCCGCAGGACTCTTTTTTCTCAATCCCCACGCTTATGCTTTCGGCCCGCGTCCATCAGCAGGCGCGTTTTCACAGTCGGTGCTTTTGTTGGTCTATGCCTTCACTGGCTTCGAGATGGCCGCGATCCCGGCCGGGGAGATTCGCGACCCGCGACGACAACTGCCACGCGCATTTCTCATTGCGATGGCCGTCGTCGCAGTTCTCTATATCTTGATTCAGGTGGTGTGCATCGGCACTTTACCGGAGCTGGCAAAGTCATCGAAACCGCTGGCCGACGCGGGGATGCATTTCATGGGGACAGCGGGCGCCGCGATTATTTCCGCGGGAGCCATCATCTCCATTACCGGCAACCTGAACATCGTGCTGCTCGGCGGATCGCGCATCCCGTTTGCGATGGCCGAACAGAAACAATTGCCCTCAATCCTCGCTGCGGTCCATCCGCGCTTTTTTACTCCGCATGTTGCGATTCTCGTGACGGCGGCCGTGATGTTGGTACTAACGCTCCGGAGTTCCTTCGTCGCGGCACTGACGATTAGCGCTATTGCTCGGTTGGTTACTTACGCAGTCACGTGTGCGGCTCTGCCGGTGTTGCGCCGGCGTTCAGGCGTGCCGGTGGCAATGTTCCGGGTGCGTGGTGGTACGGTGATAGCGATTGCGGCGCTGATCCTGTCTGCGTGGTTGTTGGCGAATAGCACTCGGACCGAGGCTATCCAGGCGACGATTGCCGGGGCCGTAGGATTAATGATCTATTTCGGATATCGGTTCTACTCGCGCGCTTCGTAGACGACGCGACCGTCCATGATTGTAATCACGACCTTCACCTTCTCGATCTCTTTCGGATCGATCTTGAAAATGTCGCGCGAGAGAATTACCAGATCCGCGAGCTTGCCCGGGGTGATTGTGCCTTTTTCTTTTTCCTGAAACTCCGCGAACGCTGACCCAACGGCGTACGCGCGCACCGCTTCTTCGACCGAAATCTTCTGTTCCGGAATCCAGCCGTTCGGATGTTTGCCGTCGAGAGTTCGGCGAGTCACCGCGGCGTAAATCGTGAGGATTGGGTCGAGCGGCGCTACCGTCCAGTCTGTACCGAACGCCAGCGTTGCGCCCGAGTCGAGCAACGAGCGAAACGCATAAGTCGTTTTCGCGCGCTCATGGCCGATGCGCTTCTCGGCCCAGCGGCCGTCGTCAATGGCGTGATAAGGCTGCATCGAAGCGATGACGTGATCGCGAGCGAAGCGCGGAATGTCCTGCGCGCGCAAGTGCTGGGCATGTTCGATGCGGAAGCGACGATCGCGATCGCCGTTCTCGTTTTCAACCTGCTCGTAAATTGAAAGAATGAGGTCGTTCGCACGATCGCCGATGGCGTGAATGATTACCTGCAAGCCGGCGCGATCGGCGTCGCGCACGCGTTCCCGCATTGCGCCTTCGGGAAACATCTCGTCGCTGCCAATTCCGCTGGTGTTCGGTGCGTCCTTGTAAGGCTCGTAGAACAGCGCCGTCGTCGATCCCAGACTGCCGTCGGCAAATCCCTTCAGCCCACCGGTGCGCAGCATCGCGCTACCGAAGTGCGCGCGCACGCCGGTTTGCGCCAGACGCTCCCAACGTGGCAGCGGCCACACCGCATAGATGCGATTCTTCAATTCACCACGATCGAGCAGCGCTTGATACACGCCGACATCAGCGCCTGCCGACATGTCCTGGACGCTGGTCACACCGACGCTCGCCGCGTGAGTCGTGGCGGCGCGTGCGGCGGCGAGTTTCTCTTCGAAACTTGGCGGTGGGAAAACCTTCCAGACAAAACTCTGCGCCGCGTCTTTCAGGACTCCGGTGGGCTCGCCGGTCTTCGGATCGCGGACGATGATGCCGCCGGGCGGGTCGGGCGTTTGCCGCGTCACGTTTGCGAGCTTGAGGGCCAGGCTATTCGCCAGAGCCATGTGACCGTCCAGCCGATTCACAAACACCGGAGTGTTCGGCGTGAAACGATCGATCAATTCTTTCGTCGGCAACTTTGCATCCGGCCAGCGTTCGTGGTCCCAATCACCGCCGGTGATCCAGCGACCGGGCGGCAGCTTATCGGCGAAGCTGCGAATTCGTTCGGCGAATTCCTGCGGCGTGTTTGCGTCGCGCAAATCGACGCTTGAGAGTTGAAAACCGCCGCTCATGAAATGCACGTGCGCATCGTTGAATCCCGGCAGCACGAGCTGGCCCTTCGCATCGATGACGCGCGTGTTCGCGCCCGCGAGCTTCCTGATTTCCTTCGTCGACGCAACGGCGACGATGCGATTGCCGGAAACGGCGATGGCCTCGGCGAGCGGTTGGCTTTGATCCATCGTGTGAATCTTTGCGTTGATAATTATCAAATCAGCCGCGAATGGCGGTTTGTCGGCGCGAGTTGAGAAAGTTGCGGTCATGACGAACAGGACGAGCAGAATCAAGAAAAGAAGTCTAGCGTTCATAATCATCGGGCGCGTAGTGTATCATCACGTTCGCCGCGTTAGAAGAAAGATTCCCGAACTAAATCAAGCCATGGCCGCAAGTACCGCACAGCTTGAAACGCACGATGCGCTCGTTGAAGAGCTCAGCGAGATTGTCGGCGATGAAAACGTGCTGTCCGAGCCCGAAGAGTTGCTGGTTTACGAATGCGATGGCTTGCCGCAGCACAAACATCCGCCGCGCGCGGTGGTGTTTCCGAATTCAACTGAAGAAACGTCGGAAGTCCTGCAACTTCTTTCGGACGAAAACGTAAGCTTCGCGCCGCGTGGCGCGGGCACAGGCCTTTCGGGCGGCGCGCTCGCTGTCAATCGTGGAGTTGTGATTGAACTCGCGCGCATGCGCAAGATTCTCCGCGTCGATCAGGAGAATCGGCTCGCCATCGTCCAAACGGGTCTGGTCAACGCGCACTTGTCACGCGCGGTCGCGCCTTACGGGCTCTACTATGTTCCTGATCCTTCCAGCCAGCCGTCATGCACGATCGGTGGCAACATCGCCGAGAACGCCGGCGGCATTCATTGCTTGAAATATGGCACGACTACTGATCATGTGATTGGAGCGCGCGTGGTTTTGGCTGACGGATCGATCGTCGATCTTGGCGGAGGCGCACCTGGCTACGATCTTCTCGGTGTGTTCGTCGGATCAGAAGGAACATTCGGCATCGCCACCGAAGCGACCGTAAAGCTATCGCCGATTCCACCGGCGGTCCGCACCCTGCTTGCTGATTTCACAGACGTTGATAAGGCGAGTCGCGCAGTCTCAGCAATAATCGCTGCCGGAGTGTTGCCTTCCGCTTTAGAGATGATGGACAACGCGATCATTCGTGCGGTCGAAGCCAGTGTGTTCACAGCTGGATTGCCAATTGACGCCCAGGCAGTTCTGCTCGTCGAGTTGGATGGCGTGGAAGCCGGCATCGATGACGATGCCGACAGGGTAGAAGCAATTCTTCGCGAACACGGAGCCCGCTCGGTGCGTTCGGCAACGGATCAGAACGAAAGAAAGAAACTTTGGGCCGCGCGCAAAGGCGCGTTCGGCGCCGTCGGTCGTCTAAGTCCCGACATCATGATTCAGGATGCCGTCGTGCCGCGCTCGCGTCTGCCCGAAGTGCTGGCTGAAACCTATCGCATCGCCAGGCAATACAATCTGCAACTCGCCAACGTCTTTCATGCCGGCGACGGCAATCTGCATCCGCTGATCTGTTTTGATCTACGCCGCGGTGACGATCTGGAACGTGTGCGACAGGCCGGACGCGAGATCATGGAAACGTGCGTGCGCGCCGGCGGATCGATTACCGGCGAACACGGAGTCGGCCTCGACAAAAGCGCTTACCTGCCGTTGATTTTTTCCGAAGACGACATGGATGCGATGCTGCGGGTGCGCGCCGCGTTTGATCCGTCGGGCCTTTGCAATCCGGGCAAGATCATTCCGATGCCGCGCGGCTGTGGTGAAGCGCGCGCCGTGGCTACGCAGTCAGTTACAGAACCCCGACTCGTCGGGGTAGCGAGCGGGTCTTCAGAAGCCAAGAGTTCGAGAATGTTAAGTGCCGAAATCACCCGTCATGCCTCGTCTCGCGCCAAGACCGCCACCACTGCCCGTCTCGCCGAACGGATCAGCGAGGCTCGGATTGCCAACGAATTCAAGCGGATTGTCGGTGCGCTAAATGTGAACAGGCTTTCCGAGACAGATCTCGCTGCGAAGTTTCAAACCAACACGGCGAAGACTGAGCGCGCGTTATCAATCGCACCGGCCACGGCGGGCGAAGCACGCGAAGTGATGCAGCTCGCAGCGCGTGAAGATTTGGCGGTGATTCCCGCGGGAGCTTCCATCTGGCTCGATGTTGGCAATCCGCTGAGTCGCGCGGATTTGATTCTGAGTACTCGCCGAATGACGAAGATCATTCGACACGAGCCTGCCGACCTGGTGGCGACCGCCGAAGCGGGGACAACGCTGGTCGAATTTCAAAAGCAGCTTGCGAGCGCAGGGCAGTGGTTGCCGGTCGATCCACCTGATGATGGACGCGCGACGCTCGGCGGCATAGTCTCCACCGGACTTGGCGGCGCGCAAGCTTTCGGCTACGGCCTGCCGCGAGCGTTCGTTATCGGCATGCGCGTCGTGCTTGCCGATGGTCGCTTGATCAAAGCAGGCGGTAACGTCGTCAAGAACGTTGCCGGCTATGACACTTGCAAACTTTTCACGGGAAGCTGCGGCACGCTCGGCTTGATCACGGAGCTGACTTTCAAATTGCGACCGCTGCCCCTCGAGACCAGAACGATCATTGCCAACGGATCGCTCTCGTCGTTATTGGCCGTGGGCCGCGCCGTCATCTCCGGTTCGTTGTTTCCCGTAGCCGTGGAATTGCTGTCGCCGCGCATGGCCCATCATCTCAAGGTCGGCGAGCGCCAGAGCGACTGCGCGTTGCTGGTGAGATTTTCTGGCGCTTCGCGCTCGGTGGTTTCGCAAACCGCCCAGGCGCTCAAGCTCTTGCGCGGCGACCGAGATGCCCGCGCCAGAACTCTTGATGAGGACGAAGCTCTCTGGTCGAATCTGGCCGCACTAACTCTGCGCCTTTCCGACAATTTGAGTTGGCGAACCAGCCTACGGCCCAGCGATCTGGTTTCGTTTGTGAATGAAGTGGCCGCGCTTGAGCGTGACGAAGCTTCGCATCCAGCGCTGATGTGGCATGCCGGAATGGGCGATGGGCGTTTGCGTGCGATCGCGCAACTGCCGGTGTATCATCGCGAGGCCGTGCGCGCGCTGGAACGCCTGCGCCAGAAGGCGGAAACTCTGGGCGGCAATCTGGTCGTCGAAAGCGCCCCGATTGAAATCAAAAACGAGTGCGACGCCTGGGGCGGTTTTGGATCGGCGGGTGAGTTGATGAAGCGAGTGAAGTCGCAACTGGATCCGCAGAATTTGCTGTCGCCGGGGCGATTCGGCGGAGGAGTTTAGCTGCGATTGTTGCGGCTTTGCCGCCCCGATGTGCGGAAAGCCTATGGCTTTCCGTTAGCAGTGTGAAATATTTCAGGAGGCTACGCCTCCAGCGCGAGGCGTAGCCTCGCGATTTCAAAAAAGGGAGCCTCCCGGAAAGGCAAAGCCTTTCCGCACATCAGGCGGCAGAGCCGCTAAGTCTCCTAAACGATCGTGAGGAGTTTCATATGAGACGGACAACTACCTGCAGAACGATTCGGCGGATTGCGACGGCTTTTCTTCTAGTCGCCGTCGCCTCGTCATTAATTCTCCAGACGCAGAATGTACCCAGCGCTCGCGCTGCCTCACGCGAACCTGTCCGCGCGCACCACGGCATCGTCGCCTCGACGAACGAAATCGCTTCTAAAGTTGGCGTGGACATCATGAAGCGCGGCGGCAATGCGGTTGATGCGGCAATTGCGGTCGCGTTCGCGCTGGCCGTAACTCATCCAGCGGCGGGAAACCTCGGCGGCGGCGGCTTCATGATGATTCGTTTGAAAGACGGGCGCACGACTGCGATCGACTATCGCGAGATGGCGCCGGCAGCGGCGACGCGAAATGTTTATCTCGACCAGAACGGCAAAGTAATCGAAGGCGAAGGCGGGTCGATCGAAGGTTATCGCGCCGTGGGCGTGCCAGGAACCGTGCGGGGGATGGAACTGGCGCTCCGGAAATACGGCTCGCATCGGCTGACGTGGTCTCAATTGATCGAACCTGCGCGCGCGCTGGCTGCGAATGGATTCTCGGTAACCTACCCGCTCGCGCGCTCTTTGCGTGGGAGCCGCGAGTACCTTTCGAAGTATACGGAAACGAAGCGCATCTATCTCAACGACGGAAAGTTCTATAACGAAGGCGATGCGTTTCGTCAGCCTGATTTGGCTGCGACGTTCGCGCGCCTGCAGCAGCGCGGTCCCAACGAATTCTACGAAGGCCAGACGGCGAGATTGATCGTCAATGACATGAAGCGCCACAACGGCCTGATCAATTTGGATGACATGCGGGGCTATGTCGCCAAAGAACGCGAGACTTTGCGCGGCAATTATCGCGGCTATGAAATCATTTCGATGCCGCCGCCATCGTCGGGCGGCGCGGTGCTGATCGAGATGCTGAACATTCTGGAAGGTTACGATTTCAAGAAGATGGATTGGGCATCGTCCGATCGCTATCACTTGATGACCGAGGCGATGCGTCGCGCGTTTGCCGATCGCGCCGAATACATGGGCGACACCGATTTCGTGAAAGTGCCGATCGCGGGTTTGGTCGATAAGCAATACGCCGCGCAGTTGCGCAGCACGATCAATCCTGAACGCGCATCTTCAAGCGAACAGGTGCGAGCAGGGAAGCCGGTCGGTTACGAATCAGACGAGACGACGCACTTCACGGTCGTCGATGCCGAAGGCAACGCGGTCGCGAACACCTACACCTTGAACAACTCTTACGGCTCGGCGGTGGTCGCGAAAGGCACCGGCCTAATCATGAATGACGAGATGGATGATTTCGCCGCGAAGCCCGGCACGCCGAACATGTTCGGCTTGATTCAAGGTGAGCGCAACGCGGTCGCGCCGCGCAAGCGCCCGCTGTCCGCGATGACGCCGACGTTTGTTTTGCGCAAAGACGGCAGCCTCTGGTTCACCGTCGGCAGTCCCGGCGGGCCGACAATCATCAACACTGTGCTCGACGTAATCACGAACGTGATCGATTACGGCATGAACATCCAGCAGGCCATCGACGCGCCGCGCATTCATCATCAATGGCTGCCGGACGAGTTGGTGTTCGAACCTTATGGACTGTCTGGCGACACGCAGAACGTTCTGCTTGCTCGCGGACACAAACTCGCCAAGCCACGTTATCTCGGCGACGCCGAAGGAATAATGATTGAAGAGAAGACCGGTGTGCGTCTGGGCGCGACCGATCCGAGACGGAGTGATGGGTTGGCGGTTGGGTACTAAGTGAACCGCAAGTGCCCCACAGTCGAGCTAGCGTTCAGCTTCCCGCGGGATGTCGGTCGTCATGACGCCACTCTTAAATACGTTTCCAATTGCGTCGTGAACTTCAAAAGTTCCTTCATGGTATCCAAACCAGTCGGCGGCCATTGGTCGGGCTTGGAAGTGCTCGGTAAGCAGGACTAACTCGGCCCCAGCATGTGGGACAATCTCAGAGACTCCAAAGTACTCTTTGAGGACAATGGGCTTCATGTTCTCTGCTGCAAACTGAATATGCTTGATCTTGATGGTCGTATCACCGGGATTCGATAGGTATAACGAAACGACCGGAAACAACGCCTTCCTCTGCTTCCGGTTCCGGCTACCGAATATTCTCTTTCATCTTGAGTGAGCTTGATATCAAGTTTTGGTTTCTTATCTCTTCTCTGCAAATACAAACTGTACCCGGCAAGTGCTAGAGCGAGGAAAGCAATGCAGGTCGTGATTACGTTGACTACAATCATTCTTGCCTCCAAATTTGGTGTTGCCGTTCTGGCGCGCCGATGTTATAGTTGGCCCGGTTTCAAAGCAAACTTCCCATAGAAGCAGCGCGCGTCGCCCCTCGGCGTGCAAATCAAAGCAACGAAATCTGGTTTCGCGTTGAGCGCACCAGGCCTCTAGGTCTTGGAATCCGCGTCTGCCCTTTGGTTTCCATTAGACACATTGACCTAAGGCCGTTTTAAGCGGATTCCAGGAGATGTCTCAATGCTTTCGGAAAAGAATCAACTTGATGCTTGGCAATATCGGATTTTCCGGTGGGTGCTGTTCATCTTTTTTCTTGTCGCGGTTTTGAAACTAGCGGATAGTGAGCTACATATCCGACAGGTTGTTTCAAGTCTATTTGGTTAACTTAGCTCGTTATTTGACGAGTATTGCCAGAGGCAACAAGGTCATCATCGCTCAACGAGCCAGCGAAGCTGGCGGCAGAGTGTAGCCCAGGGCAAGCGCAGCGGAACGAAGTGGAGCGGAGCGTCGCCCTGGGTAATTGCCGAATGAATCTCTCAAGCCCGCTTTAGCGGGCGGCAGATTCTTTCGCCCGCTAAAGCGGGCTCGAACAAATAATAAATCGCCAACCCAGGGTTCCGCTCGCTAATGCTCGCTGCACCCTGGGCTAAACTCTGCCGCCAGCTTCGCTGGCTCGTTGAGATGCTCAACCCGGAAGACTCTGATTTGACCAACATATGTCGCGAGAGATTTAGACGTGTCATGCTATCCTAAAGGCCGCTGGAATCAAGGAAAGGTGATGGGATGATCGATCTTAAGTACTCATTGGTTATCGAGACCACATCAGATCCAAACTTCCCTGGATTTTACTCGCCTGATCTTGAAGGCTTCACGGGAGTTGGGCATTCGATCGAAGACTCTCTTTACAAGGCGAAGTGGGGAATGGAAGAACACATCGCGCTGCTTGCTGACCAGAAACTCCCTATTCCCGAAGCCAATCCGAATCCAACCGTAACCGTCCAGAACGAAGCAGAGCTAGCACCAGCCGCTTAGCTTCATATACTTTCCGGTTGACTATGACCAGCAACTTCGGTCAGAATCTCGGACTGCATACGTAGTCGTAGGTCATGGAGGCCCGTTAGCTCATGAAATCTGATCAGCTTGAGGGTGGCCCGCTTGAACCTAAACGTCCTTACCGCGTTTACAAGCGCGCGCAGGAACGCATCTCGCGTCGCAATCTCTACCAAACCACGACACTTTACACGTCGTATTCAGTCATACTTTTCATTCTGGCGTTTCGCTGGAGTCACCCTTACCGAGCCCTCGCCTTCTATTTGGGTGGAATCCCGTTTTGGATGTTTGTTGAATACTTTTCGCACCGCTATATCCTTCATCGACATTTCAAAGTATCGAAGAAGTGGTACAAGAAGTTTCTGACGGGGCTGGCGAATAAGTATCTTGACCCGCTTCACTTCGGGCATCACGAACGGCCATTTGACGGTAACCACATGACCGGCGAATTGCGCGATCTGCTACCGCTTCTTCTAGTAGGCGCGCCGCTGAGTATCTTTTTCTTTCCGTCCTTTACGGCTTCAATGGTATTGGCTGGTGCTTTCCAGTCCTACATCGCTGAAGAGTGGATCCACCACGCGACGCACTACTACAATTTCCGCGATCCCTATTTCCGCTACATGAAGAAACACCATTTCTATCACCACACGTCTCACGGAATGACCCGGGGCTTTGGCACGAGCAGCGGGATATTGGACGCAATCTTCAAGACTCGCTATCCGGAGAACGTGCGCCGGCGCCTGTACGGTAGCAAGCAACCTCCTACGACAGCGCAAACCGAGCAGCCGATCCAACAGGCTTGATTAGCCCGCACCGAACCCGCAAGAATGACGCAGCCAAGTTATGCTCTCGTCACCGGCGCATCGCGTGGCTTGGGCAAGTATTTCGCGCGCGCCCTCGCCGCTCGGCAGAATCATCTCGTGCTGGTTGCCAGGAACAACGACCGGCTTGCGGCGCTGGCCGCTGAACTGGAAAAGGCACATGGGATTCGCGCGGAAACGCTCGTCTTGGATCTGGCGAGCCCGGGAGCCGGCGAGCGTTTGGCTGAGCAGTTGAAAGATCGTGGGTTGAAGATCGATCTACTCGTGAACAACGCTGGCTTCGGCGATCAAGGAGAGTTTCTAAAGCTTTCGCTCGCGCGCCAGTTGGAGATGATCAACTTGCAGAACGCCACGGTCGTCGAACTAACTTACAATCTGCTGCCGGCGATGATCGAACAACGCCGCGGTGGCATCATCAACGTGTCTTCGATGGCCGGCTTTCAACCGATTCCTTACGCGACAATCTATTCGGCGACGAAATCCTTTCTGACTACTTTCTCTTTGGCCCTGGAAGCTGAGGTGCGCCGATACAAGTTAGCCGTAGTCACTCTTTGCCCCGGGCGGCTGCGCGCCGATCCCGAAGAAGCCGAGGAGGGTGAACGAAAAAGAGTCCCGGGCGGCGAGCAATCGCACGAGGAAGTCGTCCGCCTTGCTCTGCGAATGCTCGATCGGGGCGGGGGCCTCGTAATTCCCGGCGCGATGAATAAGTTCGCGGCTTTTGCCGCAACGTTGGTTCCGCGGAGCAGAGTCGCGCGGCTCATCGGTAAGATGACCAAGAAGCAGCACATTCAAACCGGAAAATGCCGGATAAGGTTTTGAGCGCATAGTTCGGCGTCAACGTCGCGCGCCTCTTCAGCCGCTGATATACTCACACCTGCGCGCAGAACACCGGGATGGTTTCCACAAGTTCAGCACTACTCACTAACGCTCTCGCAGCCGAAGAAGAAAAACTTCTGGCCTGCGTTCACTGCGGTCTTTGTCTGGAAGCTTGTCCGACTTACGTTGCCACCGGAGACGAGAACGACAGCCCGCGCGGGCGCATCTACCTGATGCGCGCAGTTGAGGAAGAGCGGCTGGCGGTTGAGTCGCCATCGTTTGAAACGCATATCGATCGCTGTCTCGGTTGTCGCGCGTGCGAGGCGGCGTGTCCCGCAGGCGTGGAATACGGCCAACTGCTGGAAGCGGCGCGGGCAGAGATCATGCGGGCGCGACCGCACCGCGGCACTACTCATTCAATTCTCAGATTTGCCTTGCGGCACATCTGGTTGCAGCCGAGGCGTCTGCGTGCGGCTTTCGCCTTCGCGCGCTTTCTGCGCGACTTCAAAGTGGCGCGGATTCTATTGAAGACGAAATTCGCGCGCGAGATGTCGCCGCAGTTTGAATTCGCTCTGGCATTGCTTGATAGCTCGTCAGGGTACAGAACCGATCGCGGTAGCGAGCGCGTATTGGAAACGGGCCGGATGCCCGCGAACCAGGATGTCGGCGCTTCCACCGTATTTCTTTTCAAGGCTTGCGTAACCGAAGGTTTGTTTCAGCGGGTGAATGAGGCAACCAAGCGAGTGCTGGAGGTTAATAACTGCGCGGTGCATGCGCCGGCGAATCAAGTTTGCTGCGGCGCGCTGCACGCGCACGCGGGCGATCTCGATGGCGCGAGAATTCTGGCCCGGAAGAATATTGATGCGTTCGCGGGTAACGCCGACCATCGGAACGCGCTCATCATTACGAACGCAGGTGGCTGCGGCGCGATGCTGGTCTCTTACGCGCATCTGCTCGCCGACGACGCGAAGTATGCCGAGCCGGCGCGGGAATTCAGCGCACGCGTGCGCGACGCGGGACAGCAACTCGAAGCAATCGGCTTTCGAAATGGCGCGGCCATCGGATCGGCGCGCACGACTTACGACGCTTCGTGTCATCTGCTGCACGGCCAGCACGGCGCCGACGCGTCGTTGAAAATGCTTTGGGCGATTCCCGATTTGAACTTCGCATTGCTAAAAGACAGCGAGGTCTGTTGCGGCGGCGCGGGCGTTTACAATCTGCTGGAGCCTGACTTGTCAACGGAAGTATTGGCGGAGAAGCTTAAAAATGTGGAACAGTGCGGAGCGAAGGTTTTGGCGACCGGGAACGCGGGCTGTCACATGCAAATTGCTGCCGGCGCACGTCTGACGGGAATGGAATTGCGAGTCTGTCATCCAATTGAATTGCTGGATGAATCGTATCGGCGCGCCGGGTTGTATGCGAAAGGTGGGGATCAGTAATCAAGAAGACGAGCGTCAACTATATAACCTTAGCGATCTTCGCTCCCATACTAATTCTGGCGGGCGTTGCTGGTTTTCTCATCCCTGCGCAGCATAGTCTCACCAGCGGAGCGGCGCCTTACAATGTCTTCCATATCTTCTTCGGCAGTCTCGGTCTGGTTGTTCTCTGGACCCGCAAAGAGTCGCTCGTAAGTTTCTTTAATTTGGGATTTGGGTTGATTGATCTTTACCAGGCACTGGCAAGTTATGCGAATCTTCCGCCCAAACAGTATTTTCTTTGGACGCGAGTTGATGATGTTCTGCACATCCTGATCGGGTTGGCGCTCGTAATTATAGGTTTCATTGCAGTAACGCGGTCGAAGTCAGCAGCCCGCCAATGATTGTGAAACAGACATTCCCCTCTTGATCCAAAGCCACGAGATCGGCACGCTTTCCTTCTTCGATCGAGCCGCAATCATGATCGATGCCGAGGACTCGTGCTGGATTCAGTGAAGCCATGCGCGCAACCTCAACTTCTGACGCGCCGAGCGACAAAATCATTCGCACCGCGTCGAGCATCGTGATGACGGAACCGGCAATGCTCCCGCGCGAGTTCTGCGTCCGGCCGTTCTTGACCACGATTTTCTCTCCCCAGACCTGGTATTCGCCGTCCCCAAGTCCGGCCGCGGCGATGGCGTCACTGATCAAAGAAACTCGTTCCGCGGTCTTGCCGCGAAGAATTAGTTTGAGCATCAGCCGATCGATATGGACTCCGTCGGCGATCAAGTCGCACGTTACCTCGTCGTGAAGCAAACCCCAACCGACGGGTCCCGGCGCGCGATGGTGCAGGGGCGTCATCGCGTTCATGAAATGCGTCATGTGGCGCGCTCCCGCTTCGAACGCCTGGTCGAGCACATCGACCGTTGCGCGCGTATGACCGATGGAAACGATCCAGTCGCGTTTGCGCAGTTCTTTGATTAACGCGATGCCGCCTTCGACCTCCGGCGCCAGAGTCATCATGTGGACAGCGGCGCTTTCGTTCTTGATGGTCGGGAGCAAGTCGACGTCGGCCTTGCCGGAGAACGTCCGAAAGTGTTCGCGATGAAGTGCGCCGCATTGTTCGCTATTGACGAAAGGGCCTTCATAGTGAACGCCCAGAATGCGCGCGTGGTTTGCTGGGAGCGCGGACGTCTCGTCCGCATTGAGCGCCGAAAGCGCCAAGTCGGAAGTTTGTTTGCGCATCAATTCGTCGATGGCGCGGACCGCAGTCAGGTATTGCTCTTGGGGCGAAGGCACGAGCGTCGGCAGCCAGGCAGTCACGCCATTGCGCCCGAGAAACTCTGCAACGCGGCGCAGATCATTCGCGCTTGCGGTCATTGCATCGACGCCGTTTGCGCCGTGAATGTGCAGATCGATGAAACCGGGGAAGAGTGTGAGACCGGCGAGATCAAGCACAAAATCAGCGGCCGGCAAGTCATTGCTGCTTTCAAACACGCGAGCTATACGGCCACTTTCAATCAGGAGAGCGCCGTGCTCGATGGCGCGATCGGGCGCGATGATTCGCGCGCCGCGCAGCAAGAGCGAATTCTCTGAAACGCTATCCATCCCTATTGAGTTATTAGAACATGAATGAGGGCCAAACGCGCGAATGCCCGCAGCATCTTCACGCCACGGGCATTCGGTTAGACTTAAACAGAAAGTAACCTGCTCAGAAGATGATCTTCGCACCGAGTTGCATCGTGCGTTGGTCACGCGTGTTATTGATCTGACCATACACCGAGCTGGTAATGTTCGCGCTCGAGAAGGTTGTGAAGTTTGTGTGGTTAAAGATATTGAAAACTTCCCACCGCAGTTGAAGTGATTTCGATTCGCTGAAGCGTATTTTCTTGGAAAGAGTCGCATCAAAGCGCGTCGTCGACGGGCCTAAAATGACGTTGCGCGATGCATTGCCGACGCGATTGACTCCAGCTGGCGGGTTGGCGAAACAAGCGGTATTGAACCACTGCAAGACAGTGTGGGGCGCGCCCTGATTCGGATCGCAAGTCACGTCTGGCCTTGCGCCTGAAGGCGACGAGCCTAGAAGTCCAAGTCCGGTTGGGTCGTTTGAGGAAGTAGCCGGGGAGAAGCCAAGGCCAGTATAGTAATATGTGATGCCCGAGATCTGCCACCCACCAAGTGTCTTTTCTTTGAAGTTTCTCTGACCCTGGAAAAACGGGAGCTCGTAAATATAGTTAACACTTAAGACGTGGCGCCTATCAAGATTAGCTCGCGCGTATTCGTCGTGAAGGTTATAGGTATTCTGTGGCGCGGTCGCAAATTCGTTCTGGCTATTCGTCATATTTCTTGACCAGGTATAAGCCAGATTGATTTGGCTGCTCCGCGAAAACCTACGCTGCGCAGTCACCTGAAGACTGTGATAGTTCGAGTTGAATCTTGTTTCCAGCATGCGAACAGCGCCATATCCTCTAAAGGGACGAATTTCGTTGAGAAGAATCTCTGAGCTTGCGAGGGTCGCAGGAGTAGTGCGAGCAGCATTACTAGTAAAAACCTGACCGGGAGCTTGGCAGGGAGCAGTTGCTGCCGTGGCCGTGTTAGTTACGCAGGTCCGAGTAAGCGCAAATCCCGGTGGCAAAAGGTTCTCGTCCACCAGACCTGATAAATGCGTGCCCTTCGAGCCGAAGTAGCCTGCAGTCACCAGTGTCTTGGTACCAAATTGGTGTTGGATATCAAGCGACCAGCTTTGCACGTAGGGAGTTTTAAAATTCTGGTCGATGCCGGCGACGTCCTGAACCGAAAGGTTCGTTGTCGTAGTTCCCGCCAGCGGATTGTCCAGGGTCGCGGGATTAATGATTATTTGTTGCTGGAATGGGGGATTCCGTGCGACCAGATCCGTCTCGTCGAAACTGAACGAAAGTTGATCGAAGTAGACGCCATATCCAGCCCTGATGGAAGTTGTCCCTTTCTTAAACGGGTCCCAGGCGATTCCGACGCGCGGCGCAAAGTTGTTGCGAGTGGGCGCGACCGACTTGCCCCAGGGTGAAACAGTCGCACCTGGAACCGACACTTGGCTATTCACCATAATTCCATTGAGTGGATTGCCAGTCCCAGCGATGCGGGTACCGTCATCGGGAAAAAGCGGATGGGCCAAAATTTGAAACGCTTGATTGCGATCGAAAGCCGCCGGATTAAAGCTGGTCATCCGACCATTCTTGTCCCAGGGCTGACCAAAGCGGGAAAAACGTACGCCATAGTACAGCGTGATGTTAGGCTTGTAGCGCCATTCGTCTTGGGCAAATGCCTCGATGCTGCTGGCACTGAGGTCGGCAGTCAGGTCAAACTGGTTTTGGGTGTAGACCTGAAAATTGCCCAGCAGAAAATTGGCCCAAAGTTGATTCGCATTACTTGTTGTTGACGGTTTTGCGCAAGTAGGATCGGCCGACGGGAGAGTACAACCCTTTGGTGTCGCGGTCACGGCGCTATATCGAACTTCGTTGAACCCGCCAAGTGAGTTTTCATGCTTTCTGATTTTGGAGAAATTGACACCATACTTGGTCGTATGCGTACCGAAGACCCTTGAGAGCGTCGCAAACACGGCCTTGTTGTACGAGAAATCACTGTATGGCCCAAACGTTTGGAGAGATGTAAAGCCATTTCCGGTAATCGTCGGCACTCGGCCTCTGGTTACCGGAAAAGAGAATTGCGCCACGTGCGCGGCGACATCCGGCGAATTCTCGTTAGCCAGCAGACCAATCACTTTACTGGGAACGTCGCCGAAAGAGTATGAACCGCCGAACTCCCAAACCGTAGTCGGCGACTGCACAAAGGTCGCGCGCCCCACGTGCGTACGTCCCGGAGAGTTCGATTGCGTCGTTGAAACAAAGGGCTGTCCGCCGCCTTGACCGAACAAGCCGATTGGATCGATGGTCGGTATCGAGTCGTTTTCAAACCGATAGTATGCCGAGAGCTTATCGCTGAATTTGTGATCGACTCGTATCAGCTCTTGCGTGAAATTAAAGACGCCTCGAGCTGGGAAGAACAGATTGCCAGTAGCATCGGGCAAAGGTAGCTTGTTGTAAATGTCCTGGACATACGCTGCGGCCAGAGGGCTAATTTGATTTTGTGGAAGCGGTGTTCCTGCAGGAAGCGTGGTCGAACAAGGGTTGGCGACGGGTCCAATACATACTGGTTGCGAAAAAATTCCCTGACGCTGAGCCGCGGTCGGCACCGTAGTATTAAAGGGTGGATAGACTATTACCCTTCTGAGTTCTTCGGAAAAGAAAAAGAACGTCTTACCCTTTATTAAGGCCGGTCCGCCTTCGCCAAAACGGGGCATCGCCAACGGGCCACCGATCGTACCGCCGAAATTATTGTATCTGAACGGTACGCGCCTTGCTCTTCCGCTCGCATCCCGACCGAGAGGAAAGTTTCGATTGGTGAAGAATAGATTCGCGTTCAACCAGTCGTTACGGAAGAATTCATAGATGTCGCCGTGAAACTTACTCCCACCACTTTTGGTGATAACGTTAACCTGACCGCCAGAGCTCCTGCCAGACTCAGCCGGGTACAGACTCCGAAGAAGAGTAAATTCGCCGATTGCGTCAACCGAGGGATACGTTTGGACCGTCAAGTTCGCTCCTCGGTCGGTCGTGTCCGCACCGTCAACGGTGTACGTGTTGGAACTTGATCTTACGCCGTTCACTGAAATCTGTAATGCGTTTGATTGCGCATTCGGATTGGTGGAACCCACGTAAATCTGATCGGCTATATTCGCAGAGACACCAGGTGACAGGGTGATGAGTTGTACCCAGTTGCGATTATTTAAAGAAAGCTCGCGCACCTGATCGCCACTGATCACGTTGCTGGCCACCGCAGACTGAGTGTTCACCTGAAGCAGCTCTGACGTCACCGTCACTGTTTCGGAGATGTTGCCCGCCTGCAAAGTCACATCCGCGGTGCGACGTTCGTTCACATTCACCTTTACTCGCTCGTCCAGGTGTTTCTTGAAGTTTGTCGCCCCCACGGAAATATCGTAATAAGCGACTGGCAACAGCGGTACGGAGAATTCGCCGTCGTCATTAGTCGTGACCGTGCGCACGACGAGCTTCGTATCACTGTTGGTGATCGTCACCGTCGCCCCTTTAACCGCGGCGCCGCTAGGATCCTTGACGGAGCCTACAATTGAGCCGGTGATTTCTTGCGCGACCGCGATCCCGGTCAAACCAAAGCAGAGAGCGATTGCTACAAACAGAGCGCGCAGAATGTGAACGTGATGTCTCATGTTGGAATCCTCTTTACTGGAACATTGAAAGAACAGTTGGACTGCTGTTAACGGCCGTCGTCGCCAATCGCGGGAAGGCCGCCAATTCTATTAGGGCTAGTCTCACAATGAAAACTAAAAGAACTTATCACTTCAATAAACAGCCTTGATAGGCGTTCGAGCCGCTTTTCGGGCGGTCCGTTTCGCCGATGACTTTTTCAGAATAATGGATCAATCTTCCATTTTTTCGTAGGGATGCGCCTTCGTTTCTGACCGGTGACCTCATAACTATCGGCGAGATCGCCCGTACACACCACTTGAACTGACGTTCTATGAGAGGTTTATCGTACTCGAACGCCTTAGCCGCATAAAAACTCTTGACGAGAAAACTTCAGGCTATATACTTGCGTGCAAATCTTGTGCAACGCGGTCTGATAGTGGATTTGACGGACTGAACTGACTGCTTACTTGTTCGACCTCGCCATTTTTAGTTAGCAGAAAACTCTGGATTGCTCGAAGTTGGTTTTCAAAATCGCGATGAGTCTAAGCTCATTCAGGAGGAACCCCCAATGTTAAAGCCAGCAAACTTGATCGGTTCGCTTTTAGTGTTGTTAGTCATCTGCGTCTCAGCGGCCCTGGGACAAACCGGCACATCAGGAATCACCGGAACGGTTCGAGACGTTAACGGCGCTGTCGTGCCGAACGCCACGGTGACAGCGAAGAGCGACGCTACCAACGTCTCGCAAAACCAGAACACAACAGACGCGGGCTTGTACGCGTTTACTTCGCTGCCGGTTGGCAACTACACGATCACGGTCGAGAAGTCTGGATTCAAGACTTTCAAGAAAACCGGCAACGCGCTGGAAGTAGGCACGCCGTTAACCGTCGACGCGACAATGGAAGTTGGTCAGGTTTCCGAGACCGTGACTGTTACGGGTGGGACGGAACAACTGCAAACGGCAAACGCCACTATCGGAAATGTGGTTGAGCAGAAAGCCATCGAAGCTCTGCCACTCAACGGGCGCAATCCGCTGACTCTCCTGCTGCTCGAACCCGGTGTCGTGCAGAGATCGGCTGGTGGGGCAGGCTCTGGGGTGCACGTAAACGGCGCGCGCGACCGCGCCTACAACGTGACCATCGACGGCATCGAAGCGAACGAGTCATCGGTGCCCAACCCGGTCAGCAACCTCTATCGCATCAATCCCGACAACGTCCAGGAATTTAAGGTCACAACGAACAATGCAACCGCCGAGGAGGGTCGCAACAGCGGCGCATCGATTTCGATCGCTACGCGAAGTGGAACGAGCGAATTTCACGGCACGGGCTTCCTCTTCTTTCGCAACGAGGCTCTGAACTCGAACGAGTTCTTCGCTAATGCGCAGAAGACCCCAAAGCCGCTGATAAGAATGGATCAGTATGGGTTTGAAATGGGAGGCCCGATCAGGAAGAACAAGACCTTCTTCTTTGGCAGCGTTCAGGCCAACCGCATCGACTTCACGCAGCCGATAGATCAGACATATGGGATACCACTTGTTTTGACGCCGCAGGCGCGCAGTGGTGTCTTCCGTTACTTCGTGCCCGATCCCGCCAACCCCGTTGTCAGAGGAACCCAGACGATTTTACGGAATTCCATCTTGCTGGTAGATCCAAACACTGGCGCTTTGAATGTGCCACTCTGCGCAACGCCTACGTCGATAGGTTGCGTTCGCACGTATGACAGTCGATTACCGTCAAATAATACGCAGGCGCGGCCGCTGGATACCGCTGTGGCAACGCTCCTAACGCCAATGCCGCTACCGAACAAATTTACTTCCGGTGACGGTTTGAATACTGCCACGTTTCTCTGGAATCCGCCGACTGCAGTCAGGGGACCGGCAATCAACGCTCGCATCGACCACAATTTCAATGCGAACAACAGCATTTTCGGGCGCTACCTTTTTTCTGATTACAACACGCTCAAAGGCGACCCGCTGAACGGCAGGCCGCAGCTCTATCCCGACAGCCCGGCGTTTGGTGAAGTATACCGCCGCACATCTAACCTAGCGCTTAGCTACCGTCGGGTGATCTCGCCGCGGGTAGTTAATGAGCTCACGGCCGGTTATGCGCGCTTCGGATTCCTCTTCACTCAAGGCGAGGCTAATCCCGCGTGGCCCAACGTACCGCCCTTTTTCCTTGCCGGCCTCGACGTGCCTTACCTTAATACGCCGCGAACGGCGCGCTGGGTTACCACGCCGCAGATCCTGGACAACCTAAGTATCGTCCGAGGCGCGCATGTTTTCCGCGGCGGAGTTAACCTGCGCTATTATCGCCATGTCGATCAACGCGGTCAGCCGGGCGGTATCAACGTAACGCCTTCGGTGACGTTCGCGTCCGGCAACCGCGATCCGTTCAGCGCTGCCGGTGGCGGATTCTTGGCCGCGCCCAACATAAACACCTCGGATGATCTGGTCACGATCGGCAATCTCATTAATAATTTGTATGGGCTGCCGGCAAGAATGTCCCAGACCTTCATTTCCAATCTTCGTGATGACGCTTTCTTACCGTTTAAGACGGGTAACAACGTTACCCTGTATGCGGAGAAGCACAACCTTGACCAGTACAACTTCTATTTCCAGGATGAATGGAAGGTGCGGCCGAATGTGACGCTCAATTACGGAGCACGTCTGGAAATCAACCCTCCGTCGAATACGTCACCGTCCACCAACGTTTTCGTTGCCAGCACCCCAATCGCAGGCACGGCGCTGCCGGCCACCCCGGTCGTCAATGCGCCGGGAGCGGTGACATTCGTCCCTGCCAAGCATTGGTACGAAGGGAGCAATACAGGCTTTGGACCGCGCTTCGGCCTGGCTTACAGTCCCAACTTCAAATCGGGACTCCTGCATCGTTTCTTCGGTGGCCCCGATAAGAGTGTTATCCGCCTTGGCTACGGCATTGCCTTTGACACGATTTCTTCTTTCCAGGTAACGGCAGCAGCGGGGAGAATCCCGGGACTGGTGCAGTCGTGCACGACTACGTTCCCGTTTACCTCGATCACTAACGGATGTGTGAACTCTCCTACCATTACCAATACGGTTGCGGGCGGATTTCCGACGCAGTTGCCTGCTCCGAGCGTGAAGCCATCCAGCTTTTTCACGCCTCCGCAACAACTCAGAAGCAATGCGCCGGGTAATATCACAGCGTTCGCGCCGCAGATGAAACTGCCGACGGTTCACGAGTGGAACTTTAGCTGGCAACGTGAGTTGCCAGGCGGTTTCGTAATGCAGGCTGCTTACATCGGGCGCCGTGGCGAACGCCTGTTCATGGCGTACGACATTAATCAGGTCAACTCGGATCCGCTGGTGCCGTCGTTTCTGATCATGCAGCAGAATGTAGCGATTTCGGGCTGCAGGGCGTCTGGAACGACCTCCGCCGGAGTGGCGTGCGGCACGACACCGCCCTTGCTTTCGCAACTGCAGACTCAGGGCGGTCTGAGCGCTGCTGCGGCCGCTAGTTTCCTTAACTCCGGAACCACGGTGACTGACCTTAACAGAAATAGTGTCGGCAATTTCGGCGTACGCATTGAAAATACCGTGCTGGGCTTAAAGTTGAGGCCCAATCAGCAGTTCGCGGTAATCACCTATCTGGACAACAGCGGCGATTCGAACTACAACGCAGCGCAATTCACGCTGCGGCGCCGCTTCAGCAGCGGCCTCGGTCTGAGCATGGCGTACACCTATGGCAAATCGATTGATAACCAATCAGTCGATCCCGTCGGCGCTTCATCAGGTGGCGGCCTTTCGACCACTAACTCGCGCACTCCAACCGACATTCGGAATTTCCGCGAAGAGCGCGCGCGATCCGATTTCGATCGCACGCAGGTGCTGACGGCTGCGTCGGTTTGGGAACTGCCGGTCGGCAAAGGAAAGCGCTTTCTCCGATCGTCACACGGAGTCGTTAATCATCTCCTCGGCGGCTGGACGCTTAACAGTATTTACACGTTCATGACTGGAGAACCATTCGCCGTCCGCAGCGGCTCATTTACGGCAAACGGAGGCCACGAATCACGCGCGGGTGTGCAACAACCAGTTCAGGCACAGCTCCAGTATCTTGCCGGGCAGACTTTCGCCGGTCCGGTTTTATTTAAACCAGTCGGACTTAACCCTGTGACTGGTAATCCTTATACCTGCGGGGTCAATCCAGCCGAAATCTTTTGCTTGCCCGTGCCGGGCACGAATGGCGCTGGAAGGAATATCTTTACTGCGCCACATTACTGGAACCTCGATCTCGGATTCATCAAGACGTTCCAGTTGACTGAACGTTTCAAAGTACAGTTCCGAACCGAGCTGTTCAACGCGCTCAACCACCCGAACTTCGACAATCCGCGCGATGCTTCGTCGGGCTCGCCCAGCATCAGGTCAGGTGCATTCGCGCAAACCTGCTGCGCCGCAGTGGCGCCGCCTTCGACGCAAACGATCGTGCAGACTGGTGAATCCGCACGCGTTATTCAATTCGCGCTGAAGTTGCAGTTCTAGCCGGTTTGAATGAAGAGAACAGCGAGGCATCCCAAAGATGTCTCGCTGTTTTTGTTTCTGCTGCTTGAGGCTTGACTAATCCTCCAACGCGCGGCTATTTAGAAGCGAGCAGGTTACGGCATCAGCGGAAAACCAAAATGACGGAGCGCGGAATTAGCTTGCGGAAACGTCTGCCGGTCTCATCGCTTCTGGCAATGGCCTTAGCGTTGCTCGCTCTTGTTATCTCTTCTAAATCCTCAGCACAGAAGGTGAAGCCGGAAGAAGTTGTGGCCCGGCATCTGGAATCTATCGGCTCGGCCCGGGAGCGCGCGGCCGTGACCACTCGGATCATTGCCGGCACTTCTCAGGTCATTTTTCGCACACCACCGCCGGGACAGGCCACCGGCCGAGCCGTCCTGGCTTCCGAGGGTATCAAGAACTTAATAGGGATGAGCTTCCCGAGTCCCATCTATCCACGCGAAGAGTTGGGCTTTAACGGAAACAGTTTTATCGCGGCTTATGTAACACCCGGCGTCCGCTCGTCTCTGGGTAGCTTTCTGATGACTCACGATCTGATTTTCAAACAAGGCTTGATGGGCGGAACGCTGTCGTCGGCATGGCCGCTGCTGGACTTAAAGGCACGCGGTGCGCAACTGGAATATGCCGGGACTAAGAAAGTGGACAATCGGACGTTGCACGAACTCAAGTACATGCCTCATAGCGGCTCCGACCTGAAAATCAGCCTCTTCTTTGATCAGGAAACTTTCCAACACGTACGAACCGAGTACGAGCGGGTAATTGCGGCTCCCACTGGCGACCGCGGCTACCTAAGTGGGAGGGGAAGGGAGACACGCTACAAGATGGTGGAAGAGTTTTCCGAGTTCCGGAAGGAAGGTGGATTGACACTTCCACACACTTATCGAATCAAGCTGATCGCTGATACGGACAGCGGCGCATTCCTGGCAGATTGGGAGATAACCTTAACTCAATTTGCTTTCAACGAGAAGATTGATCCCAACTCATTTAGCATCAGCAGCAAATAGAGAATTTCAGCAGACGTTTGACCTGTCGCAATGATGCTTTTGCCTAAGTGAACCTTCCAGGATCTCACCCAACGACAAATTAGCGGGCCTTGTCCACCGGACTAGTCCAACAGTTTGGATGAAGTTCCAAAAATCGGAAAATAAAGCTTGACGCCAACGCTGATGGTTATATACTTGCGGCCATTATTTGCTGTCATCGTCCACGGCTCTCGTGGGGGAGCTGAATAGTTTACTCGCCCTTGGTTTTTGCGGAAGTGGCCAATCACTCGCCGCTGGTTCACATCTGGTACCAGGAATGTGGCGCTCAGGAATCCGACCTGAGCGTGACAGGCTCGGCACGACTTCTATCACAGGAGGATCTGCAAAATGAAAAGGATTTCACTCTTCCTAGGGTTGGTCGTTTGCATTGGAGTTTTTCTTCTCGCCAACGCTACGCCAGCTTTCGCGCAAGGGGAAACAGGTAGCGTCACTGGGGTTGTGACGGACCCGCAAGGGGCTACGGTTGCGGGCGCTGAGGTAACTCTGACTGACATTGCCACCCATAGTCCACGAACTACAACCACCAACGAGTCGGGACGCTACCACTTTGCCAGCATTGCTGTTGGCTTGTACGACATTATGATGAGTAAGTCTGGATTCAAGGTGCACAAGGCTACTGCTCAGAAGGTCTCGGTGGGTAGCCAGCTCACAGTTGATGTCGCCTTAGAGGTCGGCTCCCTCTCTGAGACCGTGGTAGTCACCTCACAGGCAGGCTCTGAGATGCAAACAGCAAATGCCACGATAGGAAATACCATCAGCTTAAAGCAACTCGAGTTGCTGCCGAATCTTGGCCGCGACGCAACATCGCTGTTGTCGCTGCAGCCGGGCGTGACGCCGAGAGGCGATATTGGCGGCAGCTACTTTGACCAGAACACCTTCACGATCGATGGTGGGAACAACACGGATGATATGGCCGGGAACACCATCGGGTACATCCAAAACTTCACCGGTCTCGCTGGCGCCCAGACCAGCTCGATGGCTTCTGGTGTAGTTGCCACGCCGATCGAGAGCGTGGAGGAATTCAAAGTCAGCACCTTCGGACAAACATCTGACTTTAACAGTTCCAGCGGCGCGCAGGTCCAGATGGTTACCAGACGCGGAACCGATCAATGGCACGGCTCCGGTTACGGTTACTACTACGCGACCAACCACGGGGCCGCTAACTCATGGGTAAATAATCACACGGTATTTACAAAGGGCGTTGCGCCAACCGGCACACCATGTGCCGCGGGAACAACCTTAAGTTCCGGGGACAACAACTGCGTAATGCCTTATAGCCCAATCATCCCTAATCATCGGAGCCGCTTCGGCTTCGCGATCGGTGGTCCGGTTGTGCCCTGGAAAATCCTGGGCGGGAAGACCTATCTGTTCTTCAACTATGAGGGCTTCCGTTTTCCGGGCACCGGACTGTTCGAAAGAGCCTATCCCACCGCTGCGATGCGCGCCGGCGTGATTCAAGTTCCAGACAGCACAGGGGCGTACATACCTTACAATCTGAATCCTTTTCCAGTTTCTGTAGTCGTCGGGAATAGCTCTGTTAACGTCCCTA
>DASZZL010000047.1:0-10872 GCA_035545035.1 Pyrinomonadaceae bacterium | reverse complement strand
CCTTCGGATTCGTTTTCGCCAGAATCTTGGTTATCGCCGCCGTCAAGGTCGTCTTCCCATGATCCACGTGCCCGATCGTCCCGATGTTCACGTGCGGCTTCGAACGATCAAATTTCTCTTTGCTCATCTTGTTTCTTCCTCGCGTTGATGGCGAGCAACAGCCCGCCGCTAAACAACGAACCTTAAATTCTGGCTACGCCCTGAACCTTCGCGATTATCTCTTCCGCGACCTGCTTTGGCGCCGGGTCGTAGCGCTCGAAGTGCATCGTCGAAGTCGCGCGGCCCTGCGTGGCCGAGCGCAGGTCGGTCGTGTAACCAAACATATCCGACAAAGGCACGTAGGCCGTGATCACCTGCGCGCCGCCCAGCCGCGGCTCCATCTTTTCGATCTCACCGCGCCGTCGTTTCAAGTCACCATTGACCGCACCCATGTACTCTTCCGGTGTCACTACTTCAACGCGCATGATTGGCTCAAGCAACACAGGCTTAGCTTTTTTCAACGCATCCTGAAAAGCCAGCGAGCCGGCAATGTGGAAAGCGCGCTCGTCCGAATCGACCTCGTGAAAGCCGCCATCGACCAGGTGCACCTTGATGTCCACCATGTCGTAGCCGGCGAGGTACCCGCGCTCCATCGCATCGCGAATGCCCTCTGAAGTGGGCTTGATGAACTCGCGCGGAATTGCGCCGCCCTTGATCTCATTCTCGAATACAAAACCCTCGCCCGGCGCGGGTTCGATCTCCAGCTCGACGTGCGCGTACTGGCCGCGGCCGCCGGTCTGCTTCTTGAAAATTTCCTTGCCAGCAGCAGGCTGTGTGATGGTCTCGCGATAAGCGACCTGGGGTTTGCCCACGTTCGCTTCGACGCCGAACTCGCGCTTCATGCGATCCACAATAATCTCGAGATGCAGTTCGCCCATCCCGGCAATGATCGTCTGACCAGTCTCCTGATCAGTCGAAACAATAAACGAAGGATCCTCCTGAGCCAGACGGCCGAGCGCCACTCCAAGCTTGTCTTGATCGGCGCGCGTCTTTGGCTCAACGGCGACGCGAATCACGGGGGCCGGAAACTCAATCGCTTCCAGGATGATCGGCTTGTTCTCATCGCAGATCGTGTCGCCGGTGGTGACTTGCTTCATGCCGCCGACGGCGATGATCTCGCCGGCGCTCGCTTCTTCAGTGTCCTCACGCTTGTTCGCGTGCATCCGCATCAAACGCCCGATGCGCTCGCGCGTGTCTTTCGCTGAGTTATAAGCGTAAGAGCCGGACTTGATCGTGCCACTATAAATGCGAACGAAAGAGAGCTGGCCGAGATGTTTGTCGGCCATGATCTTGAACACCAGACCGCTGAATGGCGCGCTCGCATCCGCGGGGCGCTGCTCTTTGTGGCCGTTCTTTGGATTGAGTCCTTCGACGGGCGGAATGTCGAGTGGCGACGGCAAGTAATCAACCACCGCATCAAGCAAAATCTGCACACCCTTGTTCTTGAAAGCTGATCCGGTCACGACGGGTACGATGCGCAAGGCCAGGGTTCCTTTGCGCAGCGCGACGCGAATCTCGTCTTCGCTGATCTTCTCGCCTTCGACGTACTTGTGCATCAAGTGATCGTCGACGGTGGCAACGGCTTCGATTAATCTCTCTCGGGCGGCGGCTGCCTCTTCCTTTAATTCGTCCGGAATGTCGGCGGTTTCGTACTTTGCGCCTTTGCTTTCATCATTCCAGACCAATCCCTTCATCGAGATGAGATCGACGACGCCCTTAAACTGATCTTCTAAGCCGATGGGAATTTGGATAGCGACTGGATTTGCGCCAAGGCGGGTAATGATCGAATCGAACGAACGCTGGAAGGATGCACCGGCGCGGTCGAGCTTGTTTATAAAACAAATGCGCGGCACGCCGTATTTGTCGGCCTGGCGCCAGACGGTTTCGGATTGTGGCTCGACTCCGGCGACGCCGTCGAATACCGCGACTGCCCCGTCGAGTACGCGTAAAGAACGCTCGACTTCCATTGTGAAATCAACGTGGCCTGGCGTGTCGATTATGTTGATGCGAAAGTCCTCGCCGTTACGTTCCCAGAAACAAGTGGTCGCGGCACTCGTAATCGTAATGCCGCGCTCCTGCTCCTGCTCCATCCAGTCCATGGTCGCCGTGCCCTCGTGCACCTCGCCGATTTTGTGCGAGACGCCCGTGTAATAAAGGACACGTTCGGTCGTGGTGGTCTTACCAGCATCGATGTGCGCCATGATGCCGATATTCCGAAACGTATTGAGGTCGTACTTAGCCATTACCACTTATAATGCGCGAACGCCTTGTTCGCGTCAGCCATGCGATGCGTGTCGTCTTTCTTCTTGACCGCGTTGCCGCGATTGTTCGCCGCGTCGAGCAACTCTGCCGCCAACCGATCAGTCATGGTTTTCTCGCCGCGCCCGCGCGCATACGAGACGATCCAACGAATCGCCAGCGCGCCGCGTCGCTCCTGGTGAACTTCGACCGGAACTTGATAGGTGGATCCTCCTACGCGCCTCGATTTCACTTCCACGGTCGGGCGCACGTTCTCGATAGCCTTCTTGAAAAGCTTGAGCGGCTCTTCGCCGGTCTTTTCGCCCACTTGCCGCAGCGCGTCGTAGAAAGTCTTCTCAGCCTTTGACTTTTTGCCGCCCCACATGATGCCGTTAATGAACTTCGTCACCAACGGATTGTTATAGACAGGGTCGGGCAGAACCGCGCGTCTTTCTGCAACTCTTCGTCTGGGCATCGACTACTTCGCGCCTCCCTTCGGCCGCTTCGCGCCGTACTTCGAACGACTCTTCTTGCGATCCGCCACGCCGACCGAATCCAACGTTCCTCGAATCACGTGATAACGCACACCTGGCAAGTCCTTTACGCGCCCTCCGCGTATCAGAACAATCGAATGCTCTTGCAAGTTGTGACCGACGCCGGGAATGTAAGTCGTGACCTCAATGCCATTGGTCAAGCGCACGCGCGCGACCTTACGCAATGCCGAATTCGGTTTCTTAGGCGTCTGGGTGTAGACGCGAGTGCAAACTCCGCGCTTTTGCGGCGAACTCTGCAACGCCGGGCTAGCCGTCTTGTACTTGACTCGCTGTCGGCCCTTGCGAACCAGCTGATTGATCGTCGGCATCGTCTTCTTTCTCGACTGCGAGCTACGGCCTCGCATTCAAAGCGCAAAAGGGCCGGGGCCTGCCTCTTTCCGGAACGTGTCCGGCAGTCAGCGCAGGCAACTGCCCTGCTACTAATATTGGTTCAGGGACGTTCTGAATTCGCTTGCGAGGCGGGCGCGGATCGTGGCTTCCCTTAAGCCGAAACTTCTCTGTGGCGTCGCATGGGTGGATCACCCTGGTTGGGCACTCGCCTGAGCGTGACCCTTTCGAATCGCGTCCGCGCGAGCATCTACGCCACAATAATGTCAAACGGCTGAATGACTGACATTCAGCCGGGCAACGCCTCCGCACCGACAGAACCAGTTGCAGCGTTGCACACGGGGAAATCAGACCGGAGTCCGAAACCGGAAACTATACGGGGCTGGCAATCCTTCTGTCAAGAGCGGTTCGGGTCTAGTTGTGGGGCAAAAGTGTGGGATATGAATCGCTCATGGCCCCTCAAATAGACCTTGCTGACCAGTTTCCACAAGCCGCCATCTGTCTTCGCCTACGTGGACAGCGAGTTTTTCAAGCTCATTGAGAATCGTTTGACTCTTTGGCGTCTCGCCATTTTTCAGTAACGGCATTATGTTTAAGACAATCTCATCGAAGGTTGGATTGCGCTTCTGGTGAGCCATCCGTCTGAGGTAAGAGATTAGATAGTAACGGAGCCTCACGCGAACATCTATATGCGCCTTGAACTTTGTGTTCTTCCGCAAGTGATACTTCTCCGCGGCGGAATCATAATCGAAGTTGGCTACAAGGAATGGTGTTAGGTCTTGATACTTCTTACTCAGAATGTCCAAGAACCCCAACTCCAAGCCTCTCAAGATAAGTTCGTCGTTAATTTCATCAATAGTCGCTCCGTGATCTTTAGCGATCACGCCCTCAATCGTTTGGATAATGATGTCGGTAATATCAGCTCCCAAATCCACCTTCATTATTGATTTGGGGTTCTCTACCTTTTTGAAATTGATAATGAGTTGACCCCGCAATACCGTGAAGGGGTTCTGGCGTTTCTTAAAAGTCGCTTGGCCGCTGCTTTGCTGAATTGCTCCGGCATACTCAAAACCCGCCGCCTCTGCCGCCTCAACGATCATGTGCCAATAGGCCGGATCTTTGTGAGCAAAAACGAAGCTCATCCAGCGGTCAAACTTCAGAACACGGTACATTTCATTGATCGATTGTGAGATGAGATTTGAGTACTGTTCTTTAGTTTTGTTCTGCTCACCCCCTTCGATAGCCTCGAGCTCGTAATCCTTTTTCTGAATCGGAAGGTCAAGCCAGGCCGTCCACATGATTGAGAGATCAAGATACGGAATCTTGGCACCATAGGGCGGATCGGTATAGATATAGTCAATGCTTTGATCTGAGATTCTGTCCAGGTTAGTTGCTGTACCCTTATAGACTTCAACGTTGCCGATAGTTTTTTCATTGATGAGAGAAGCGACTTCCCTCTTGGCGTTGATGAGCTTTTTTACTTTAGTAGTGAAACTATTCATCACGTCGAGTGCAACTTCTTCAACGGCAACTCTGAATCGGTAATATCTAAACGCCGCACTGTCGCCAGCATTGTCCCCTCGTGTTGTTGACGGATGATAGGTGCGATTTATTTTCGTGAGCGTGCTAGAAAATGCCAGAAGCAATGAGTTCCTGATTGACTTATCGCTCACCTGCTTTATGAGATATTTCAGGTAGCCAAGTTGGGCCAACTGTGCGGGCGTAAATAATTTCTCGATGCTGTCCACATCCGCGTTCTTCATGAGAGGAATATCTTTCGGGTAGGGATATTTCTTCAACGCGGCGGTAATTTGTGCCCTGGTTGTTGGGCGCTGCTTGTCAAACTCGGCCTTGATGTCTTTGAAGGTGTCGGCAAGTTCGCCGATGTCGACAGGCTCGATCAGATTCTTGACGATGAATACCGACAGAGGATTAAGGTCTATATGAATGCCTTTACGGCCAAGCATCAACGCTTCTATGACAGTGACGCCGCTGCCACCATACGGATCAAGTACGATGTCGCCGGGCTTCGTAAAGTTCTTGATATACTCCTGAACTACGATAAACGGTTGCTTAGTAAAATAGCCGTGCACGCCAAAGTGACGCTTGGCAGATTGTTTCTTGATGTTCTTGATTTCTTCAAGAGGCTTTAGTGATTGATAATCGAAGTCGCCACTAGGCTTGACCGGCTCGGCTGTGATTTCCTTTTTCCCCTGAAATGCCGCTGGGCCAAGCAGCCCTTCCAACGCCTTCCAGTGATGTTCAATCTCCGATAGGTGAAAGTATAAAAGTTGCGCGCCGCTATAGGTGTCAAAAACGATGAACTCATGCCCGTTGCATAGAGCGTACTTACCTACTCGGACATCGGGATGAATTGCGTAGAAGTAGGTTTGTTCTACATTAGCACCGGCCTTGATTTCTTCGTCTGGCCCTTTGGCGTCTATTGTCCACGCATACTTACCGTCCACCTTGAGCAAGTAATCGGGAAAGTTGACGATCTGTCGGTCGCCACTTCCGGTCTTAACAAATGGATGCGTTAGCTTTTTGCTCCTGAGGATTTTGTTTTTGCCAGAGGGTGAGTAGCCGAGCTTCTTGAGGATCGGTAAGATTAGTTCTTCGCGGACAGAATCCTCTTTGAAATCCGGGGAATCTAACAGAGAGAAATCGAAATCAGTGAAGAGTTTCAGGGCTTATACCTCGCAGGCGCTATTCTACTTCAATTAACTTCTGCCGGACACATTCAAGCATACGCTGTTCCCCGGCAGTGGAAAGCGGGTTGACCGGCCATGTTTGGACAATTGATCTACGGCAGCCTAGAGGTTATATGCGGAAAGACTCAAACCGATTCGAGGGCCACTAAATCAGCGCCACACAATTATACCCAACTACCTGTTGACCATACTCATTGACTCGTGCCTCTATTTACGATAAAAGGATGCCTGCTCTACTGACGTTCCGGTGGTGTCCCGCTGATTGCACCCATCGGAATACACAACGCTCCTGAATCTTAGAAAGACTGTCCTTAACTCCCAAGCAGTATTCAGCGCTGGGACCAGGGAACCGAGTAATGTCCTCATCGGAAGAAAACATCATAACCCAGTCTGATGCGGCTAATGCGCAGAAGCGGCTCGAAGAACGTTATCAGGACGATGTCGACTACATTGCAGGACGTGTCAAAGCAGGTGAATGCATCCTGTTCCTCGGCTCAGCCATTCATGCAGAGGCGCCTCCCGGATCTAATTACCAATACCCGCCAGACAAACGTCCGGTTTTTGGCGGGGACCTTTCCCAATTGCTCGCTCGCGAATGCAGGTATCCCGACGCCGATCATGAGAATTTGCAGCGCGTGGCTTGGTATTATGAGTGGCTTCGGTCTCGTAACCGGCTCGTCGGGGAAGTCAGGAACGCTGTTCAGACGGGCCGCGAACCATCGCCGGTGCTACGCGGTCTGGCTCGCCTTGGCTTTCCCCTGGTAATCACCACTAATTACGATCAACTTTACGAACAAGCTATACACCAAGTGGCGCAGGAAAGCGCCCGCGCGCATGGCGAGTTCCAAGATGATGTGACGGGCGTGACTGCGGACATCGTCAAGTGTATCTATTCTAAGAAGAGTACCGTTTTTACCAAAGACTGCCCTGCCAAACCATCGAGCGCGCGCCCATATCTGCTGAAGATACACGGGGACGTTGATCAGTCAGAGTCGATCGTCATCACGGACGAGGACTACATACAGTTCGTTCTGCGCATGAGCGACAAAGCCGATTTCAGGCCAGTGGGCAGCACGATGCTCATGCACCTCGAGAAGTGGCCAACGCTCTTCATCGGCTACCGGCTCAAGGATTATAACTTGCGCCTGTTGTTCAAGTCGCTGCGCTGGAAACTGGATAGCGCAAATATTCCAGATACGTACGCAGTGGACCCGCAGCCGGATGTGCTCATCCGCGATGTCTGGGAAAGTCAGAATCGCTACATCCGTTTCATCGAAAAAAACCTCTGGGATTTCGTGCCGGATCTATACCGTGCTGTCACCGGCCAGGAGATGCCTCAATGATTACTAGCCTCGAACCCGCACTTCCGTTTCCCGATGCGCCCTACCGCGGTATCAGACCCTTCCGCTTCTTGGATCAGCAACTCTTCACAGCCCGAGATGAAGAAATCGTAGAGTTGCTTTCAAAGGTAACGCTCTACCGCGCTGTCCTCCTCTATGGGGACTCGGGCACCGGCAAGTCCTCTCTGATTAACGCCGGACTGATTCCCGAGGTGCGGAAGGAAAACTTCATTCCGAATCGACTCCGTGTTCAGCCCTTTGCCGGTCGTGAGATCAAAGTCGAACGCATGCTTGAGTCTGACGGTTCGCAACGAGTCTACTTACCGTCCAGCTTCACTCCCATTGCCGGTGACGATTATGCAGTTGTTGAACCGGAGAGTTTCGAATTACCGCTCGCGCTTTTCAGGCAACAGCTTAAACAGGGACGCCAGACCGAACCCAAATTGAGGCATGGCGAGCTCGATGCAGAGCGAGACGCGGCCCCTCGTAAGCTCAGCTTGCCGAGGCCACTGCTAATCTTCGATCAGTTCGAAGAATTCATTACGCTATTCGAAGAGGTACAAAGGGGAGACACGGAGGCAAAGAGACTGGAGGCTGCCAAGGTGCAGCGCAGAATTTTCGTTACGCTGATCAAGTTAATTCGCAACAGTGCACTGCCCGTTAAACTAGTCTTCGTCTTCCGCGAAGACTATTTTGCCAAGCTGAACCCCTTGTTTGAGTATTGTCCCGAGTTGTTGGACCAGGCGCAGCGCCTGCTTCCGCCCCATCTTGACACTTTGCCGGAGATCATTCGGGCGCCATTCGCTAATCCCCAGTTGCGCGTCCATTTTTTAAGGCCAACCGAAAAGTCCGGATCGGAGCTTAGCGAGGCCATGGCCAAGCGGATCGCCGCCGACCTGAGCCAGCGCAGCGAGGGCAACTTGGTTAACCTATCCGAATTGCAGATTGTGTGTTTACTACTGTGGAGATCACCGGACCCCGAGGAACGCTACGAGAAACGGGGAGTTCAAGGGCTGCTCGAAGACTACGGTTCGGATGTCTTTCGCCATTTACAGCCTGAATTGCAAGACAAAGTAGTCGCCTTGCTGGCAACTATGTTAACGACCTCGAACACCCGAAATATTATTTCGGAGGCAGATCTGAAGTTAACCGCCAAGAGCGAGAAGCTATCAATAAAGCAGTATTACGATGTGATTGACAAGCTTTGTAGCCACCAGATCGTTCGTCGGGAACGCCATCGCAACTTGTACTTTTACGAACTTGCCAGCGAATATCTCGTGCCTTGGATCAATAAGCTTGCCGCCGATCGAGAGCTTCTCCGAGCGACCAGGACGGCGCAAGAGGAAAGACGTCGCGCTGAGGGCGAACGGCGGCGGGCTCTGCGTTTCCAACGACTGTTGATCGTCTCCGGTATTTTATTGGCAGTACTTCTAATTGTTGGCGGATTCGCCGCCTACTTTTACAGAAGATCGGTCAAGACCAATAAGCGGCTAGATGTGGCTGAACAAAAAAGAACTGAGGCTGAAAAAAAAGAAGAGTTGGCTTTACAGAAAGCAGCGGCCGCAGAGTTGTTCAGGGAGCAGTCTTCGGTGGCCATCCAAGTAATTACCGGACAGAACGATGCAGAGAAGTTGGAGGCTATCGATCGTATAAGCAATTGGGTCAACGAAGGAACGTTTCCACCAAAGCTGATCATATTCCTGTTGGCCGCGCAGTCAACCACGGAAAATCAGCAGATTAGGCGCGACTTATCGCAAGTTCTGGCGCGCGCTGCGCAAACCGATGTTAACTTGTCGCAATCGATCGGTTTGGTTGCCGAGGCCAATACCAGCCTCGCTGAGAAACTACCGCTTCAGTTCAATATTTACCTCGCTGATAATAGCCAGCGCGGCTTGGCTCAAAGGGCTTCTTCGGCACTCACGCAACATGGCTATGTTGTACTACCCGGTGGTGCCGTCGGCGAGGGCGCGGCGCCGGATTGGGACAACGAACTTCGTTACTTCCGGAGACTTGAGAATGGGCAGGAACTTGCGGACATTCTGAGGCTGCTGAAGACGTCGACTGGCAGCTCCAACTGGAAAATTGCTCATAACCCCCAATACGCAAACTCCCCAAGGGGCAGAGCGGGCCAGTTGGAGCTATGGTTCGCCAAGCCCGCGGGCCATCTTGATATCGGTTTCACTGATGAGGACGGAAAGCCGCTCGACGGCATAAAATTTACTCTCATCTTTGAACCTGCCGACAATAAAGCCGTCCGTTTCAAATCTTCCGCAATCGGCGTTACCGTGCCGAATGGAGAATACGACGTAACGATTAGCGTCAAGGACTATAAAGACTTGCGCAAGCACCTCTCAATCACGGCAAACCAGAAAGTTGAGTGGTACAACCTAAAACTGACAAGAGAAAAGCCCGGACCCTAAACGAACCCTCGCGTCTAGACCGATGGTCCCTAGTCGACTCAACATTCGCTCATCGACACGCGGTGTCTAGAGAAGGTGCTTGATGAGATAAAACGCACCGACTACGACGCCGCCAACGATCAGCAAGAGCAAAGCAGCGAAGCCGAACACGGCAAGTTTGAACTTCCGATAGCGATTCTTGTCAGGCGGCGACAATGAACTCTGCGGAAAATATGGTGGTGGCGTGTAAGTAGCCATTAAGTCTCCAGATCCTTCGTCGCGTGTTAGAAGCGTCGTACTCCTGGCTTTGGACTCGGGCGGCTGCGCGAGTTCGAGTTCGTATTCCCGTTTGCATTCGCGTTTGCCTGCTGCTTCTTCAGCATATCCTCGGCGTGTTTCTTCCCTTCCTTAATTCGGTTCGCGCCTTCGCGCGCGTTTTCGATTGCATCCGTAGCTCGATAATCATTCGGGTCGAGATCGAGCGCCTTCTGAAAAGCCGTCGTCGCTTCCGGATAATGAGCCAGCCGCGTCTCGGCGATTCCCAGCTGGTAATACGCTTCTTCATCGTCGGGCCGAAGGCGCGATGCCTGTCGGAACGCGCGCGCGGCTTCTTCATCCTGATGGAGCAAGCTGTGCGCCTGTCCGAGATTGAAAAATGCGTCCGCGTCTTTCGCGTCCGACTGAATAACTTTCTTGTAGAGTTCGACTGCTTTCTTGTACGACTCTTCGGCCTCAGTCTTCTTATCAAGCGCGGCGTATGACATGCCTAATCGCAGATGTGCCTCAGCGAGATCGGGCTGGAGCCGAATCGCGTTTTGAAACGCCTGGGCCGCCTGCTCGTCCTGATCATTCTTGTAAAGCTCCTTGCCTTTCTCAACCAGCGACTTCGCCTCACGGTTTGATTGCTCGGCGTCGGACTCATTCGTCGACGACGCCGATCCGTTTGCATTTGCGTTCTTGCTGGAGCTTCGGCGACAGGCGCAGGTCGTCGCGGCAAGGCACAACGCCGCGGTTACGACGAGAGTAGTCTTCGTCCTCAACGAAATCGCACAGGTCGTAGGCATGAAACCGCCATGTATCTACGCCGAAATACGATTCCGAGTCAAATCCGGAGCGACTGCCTTTTGGTAATGGAACGGGTCGGAAGCTAACCTTAAAAACCGAATGAGCGCTGCAACGTGGGCGTCGCAGCGCTCATCCATTTGCGTGGTTACTGTCCTCACCCCAGCAACCACTTGAGACGGAGGATCCACCAACCGTCTCT
>DASZZL010000046.1:0-20485 GCA_035545035.1 Pyrinomonadaceae bacterium | reverse complement strand
GGACCGAACACCGAAGCGCCACGAACGCGGCCCGTCCCGGAATCGATATTGAAATAGCCGCCAAACTTCTCATATACGGGTTTTGGATTCTCGAAAGCACCGAAGTGCTGTTTGACGTAAGCCTGCGAACCCAACAAGCCTTCTTCTTCGCCACTCCACAGCGCCACGCGAATCGTGCGTCGCGGTTTGACGCCGAGGGTCTTCAGAATGCGCGCGGCTTCCATCATGATCGCGCAACCAATTGCGTTGTCGGTCGCGCCGGTCGCCGCGTGCCATGAATCGAGATGGCCGCCCAACATGATCACTTCATCGGCTTTGTCCGTGCCGGGAATTTCGCCGACGGTGTTGTAGGAAGTCTTGCCTTCGGGGTAGACGCGATTGACGATGTCGAACTCCAGCACGACGCCGGTGCCATCCGCGAGAATGCGCGTGATGCGTCCATAGTCTTCGTTGCTCATCACCACGGTCGGCACGGCCTTGTTAACGTCGTACGTGCGGTTGTTGAAAGCGCGTATCTGCCGGAATTCGCGACCAGCATCGTTGGCCCGAACGAGCGCGCCGTTGTCTTTCAAGAACTGGTCGAGTTGTTCCGCAAGCTGCGCGTTCGTCAGCGGCTTGGGCGCGTTCGGGTCGGGCGTCGGTGTTGGTGAGGGAGTTGGAAAAGCAAACGGCCGCGCGTTTGGACCGAAGCGCTGCTGGGCTTGCTCGTCGGTGATTCGTTTCGGCGGCGGATTCAAATTCACCGGCACGATCGTATGCTTACCCGCGAGCACGATGCGCCCGCGCACCTTCGCCTTCTCTTTTTCAAAGAACGCTGTTAACTGCTCCTGCGAAGGACGCTCCGGCAGAATCATTTGATAAGCTTTCGCGCGCACGGCCCCGCGCGTGCTCGGCGTCCACGAAAGCACCTCGCAAGTCAGAACGTCCTTGATAGGAGAGATCATGTGCGCTGTCAGTCTTTCGTTGAGCCAACCAACATGGCCAAAATCCCAGGGCTCGAGGTGCGCATTCGAAAGACCCCACGCGGTCATCTGTTTGATGGCCCACTCCGCTGCGTGTTTGTGATTCGGCGAACCGGTCAGACGCGGACCAAAAACGTCTGTGAGCATGTGCTCTGTCTTCATGATCTGTGAATTGTGCGCTTCTTCCTGGCGGATGCGCGCAAGCAAATCCTTGTCCGATGTTTGCGCGAACAGTGGCAAACACAACAGCAAGACGATCAAGCCGAGAGCGACAGCGCGTCGGTTTAGCATTAGTTCGGTCTCCGGAAGGCTCTGGGGTGATAAAGCAGCGGGATTATACTTGCTGAGTGCCGGTTGCGCCACCGGATCGGCTTTGGTTTGCAACCGAGGCCGAAACGGTTCTAGAATCCCTCCGACAGATTGAAAACCAAATAGCGTTTCGGGGGAGCCCCGATCTTCAAAAGATCGGGGCTGAGAGTCTGGGGAATTTTGGATTTTAGATTTGCGATTTTAGATTGGACATCTGCGTTCGTCGGAACAGCCCAATCGCAAATCGGCAATCCAAAATCAAAAATCTCAGAGACCCCTTGAACCTGATACGGTTAGCACCGTCGAAGGGAGAAACAGCCAATCGTTGACCGTTCCATCCTTTTTGCGAGGTGGAGCGGTTTTTTTATGGAGTGCGCCGGCAGAGCGCAGCGGCGACGGCGCTTTGGATCGATACGAAGAACTTCATCCAAAGCGGTGTCGCGCTTCGCTTGCCACCGCACTCCAAATGGAGAACACCATGAGCGCAGCAATCAAATCATCAAAGATCGAAAGCACGCTTCCTAACTCGCGCCGCATCTACATCGAAGGCCAACAGCCCGGCGTGCGTGTGCCGTTTCGCGAGATCGATCAGAACCCGACACGCAACTTCGACAATTCGCTCGAAGAGAATCCACCCGTACGCGTCTATGACACCAGCGGCCCTTACGGCGATCCGGCGATTCGTTGCGACGTGCAAGAAGGTCTGTCTGCGTTGCGCCGCGAATGGATCGTGGGCCGAGGTGATGTCGAAGAGTACGAAGGCCGCGACCTGCAACCGATCGACGATGGCTATCTGACGTTTGACGCCGCCAACCAGGCGCGTCAAAAAGAGAAAGGACGTTTAGAGGACTTTCCGGCATTGCGCCGCACGCCGCTGCGCGCGAAGAAGGGTTCGTGCGTGACCCAGATGCATTATGCGAAGAAAGGCATCATCACGCCTGAGATGGAATTCATCGCCATTCGCGAGAACCTCGGCCGGGAGCGCGCCTGGGAGCGCGGGCATCTTGCCCGCATTTCTTCCGAAGACGCTCCTCGCGATTCGTTACTCCACCAACACCGCGGCCAATCCTTCGGCGCCTCTATCCCTGAATTCGTTACCGCTGAATTCGTTCGCGTCGAAGTCGCGCGCGGCCGCGCGATCATTCCCGCGAACATCAATCATCCTGAAAGTGAGCCGATGATCATCGGCCGCAACTTCCTGGTGAAGATCAACGCCAACATCGGCAACTCTGCGGTGTTGTCATCGATAGACGACGAAGTGGAAAAAATGCGCTGGTCTATTAAGTGCGGGTCAGATACGGTCATGGATCTATCGACGGGTAAGAACATCCACGCGACCCGCGAATGGATCATACGCAACTCGCCTGTACCCATCGGCACCGTACCGATCTATCAGGCACTGGAAAAAGTCGGCGGCAAAGCGGAAGAGCTGACGTGGGAAATCTTCCGCGACACCTTGATTGAACAAGCCGAGCAGGGCGTCGACTATTTCACGATTCACGCCGGCGTCCGTCTCCCCTACATTCCCATGACTGCAAAGCGCACGACTGGGATTGTCAGTCGCGGCGGTTCAATCATGGCCAAGTGGTGTCTCGCGCATCACGAAGAGAGTTTCCTCTACACGCGCTTCCGCGACATCTGCGAGATCATGGCCGCCTATGACGTTTCGTTCTCGCTGGGCGATGGTCTGCGGCCCGGCTCGATCGCCGATGCGAATGATGAAGCGCAATTTGCCGAACTCGAAACGCTTGGCGAACTGACAAAGATCGCGTGGGAAAACGACTGCCAGGTAATGATCGAAGGTCCGGGCCATGTGCCGATGCATTTGATCAAAGAGAACATGGACAAGCAGCTCGAGACTTGTCATGAAGCGCCGTTCTACACGCTGGGACCACTGACGACCGATATCGCGCCCGGCTACGATCACATCACCTCGGCGATCGGGGCGGCGATGATTGGCTGGTACGGCACGGCTATGCTCTGCTATGTCACGCCGAAAGAACACCTCGGCCTGCCAAATAAGAAAGACGTCAAAGATGGCGTCATCGCTTACAAGATCGCCGCGCACGCCGCGGATTTAGCCAAGGGCCATCCCGGCGCGCAGTATCGCGATAACGCACTCTCGAAATCTCGTTTTGAATTCCGTTGGGAAGATCAATTCAACCTCTCGCTCGACCCGGAGGTCGCGCGCGAGTATCACGACGAGACTCTGCCGCAGGAAGGCGCCAAGCTCGCGCATTTCTGTTCGATGTGCGGCCCACACTTCTGCTCAATGAAGATCACCCAGGACGTGCGTGAGTATGCAGCGCAGAAAGAGATTGATGAACAGGCGGCGTTGGGTGTGGGGATGAAAGAGAAGGCGGAGGAGTTTGTGGCGGCGGGAGCGGAGATTTACCAAGGGCTTGGTTCTTCCAATGATCGATGATATAAAGCGTTACGCTCTCACTATCTCACTAAGGGTCGCTCGCTGGCCCTGAAGCTACGGGAGAATATTGTGATTACGACTAACGACCTCGCAACCCTCGCGATTCGCCGCGTGATATTTCATGATGTGCCCCGGACCCCAAAGGGCGGAACCGCACAGCCCGTCCTCGCAGAGGATGAGACAGTGATCGATGCTGTTCGCAGGGGTCACCTAAGAGCAAAGCTGGTGCAAGTTTTGGGTTCGAAGCACGCATATCCTATTACGTTCGATCCAAAAACTGCTTCTCCCGTCCCGGGACAGGTGCGTTCGTTCACTCTAACGAACACCACAAAAGAAGGCTTTGTTGGAATGTCACAGAAGCTGGCGCTTTATCTTTTCGAGCTTCAGCATGGTGCGATCTCCTCAGGTTTACTCTGCGCTATGGATGTGGCTGCAAGCAGTCTTGCGGGAATCGTCTTGATGAAGCTCGAGCGCGAGGAAGGAGCCCAACTCCAACTAACTGACCACGGAGGGAAAAAGGCTTTCGATATGTCGGTACTCGATGATCTTATCTTGACGCAAGGTACCCGACTGTTCAAAACCGCGCTCTTTCTGCGCACAGGTAGAGAAGAAGATGATTTTCGTTCGTCTGCTTGTGACAGCCAGACGAGGGTAACCTCCAGTGACGATATGGCCAGATTTTGGCTTCGCTTTTTGGGCTCTGGCTTTACGGTTGAACCCAGGATTGCAACTCAGCGTTTTTACAACTCCGCGCTGAGATTCATCAACCAAGTTGTAACTGATCCGATTCAAAAGGACGAACTCTACGAGCACTTGCAATCACAGATGAAGGCGGCTACGAGAACATTCTCGCCACGCAGTTTTATTGAGAACTATGTGCCCGAGGATTATCACGTTGGTCTTAGCGAACATCTAAAAACTGAGAACGCTTTGTCTAGCTTCACTAAGGACGTTTCGGACATTGGCTCGCGGCTCCGCACTAGTGCGTATCTTACCGCTCACGGTGTCAGAGTCTCCGTGCCCGCTGAGAACTCAGACATGGTGGACGTCAGCAAAGACCAGATTATCGTAAATGATTCTCTTTTGAGCGTAGACCGAAAATGATCGACCTGGACGACGCTAGAAAGAAGTGGCGCAAAGAACAGCCGGAGTATGAAGAATTCGGGAAACTCGTTGCAGACCGTGTTAAAGTTGCGGTTAAAGCGCGCGGTATTTGGTGTGAAACCACATTCCGGGCTAAAGAGATACATAGCCTGGTCAAGAAGTTACTGAAAGGTAAACATGCGTACGAGACGTTGCCAGACAAGGTCGGCGCACGTTGTATGTTGCGATATTTCTCAGATGTCGATGTCGTGGTTTCAATGGTGCGGGAACTGTTCGACTGCTCGGAACCCGAGAATAAACTCGAAGGCCTCGCCGAGGATCGAATCGGATACATCAGCACCCATATTGAGGTAAAGCTCAAAGCGGATGATCCAAAGGCCGGTGACTATCCACCTGAACGGTATTGGGCCGAGTTACAAGTTAGAACACAGGGACAGCATCTATGGGCGGAGATGTCCCACGATACGTTCTATAAGAACGAGGAAACCATTGCCAAGTTACCTGATAGTGTCAAGGTCAAGCGGCGGATTAACCTTATGTCCGGGTTGATCGAGGTGGCTGATCAGGAATTCGACCGGCTGAATCGGGAGATACCAGTGGATTCCGCATTAGCGCTGTACAAGGATTTGGAGCGACACTATTACAAGTTAACAGCCAAGCGGCCGGATGCAGAATTGTCGCTTGAGGTCATCAAATTATTGCTGCCTCTATATTCCGGTGATGTTCCTCAAATAACGCAACAAATCGACCAGTTCGTCGCGCGTCACGAAGATGTTCTAAATTCCATCTATGATAGCGCCGAAGACTGGAACGCGAGCGCATTCCTTTACCAGCCTGAGGCGCTCATGATCTTCGAACGACTCCAAAACAATCAACTCGCACTCCGAAGAGCATGGAATAGTCAATTCCCAGAGAGCGAGTTAGAGCGGATTGCTAACGCTTTCGGGATTTCATTTGACTAGGGACAATACGCCTACTCTTGCTCGATCTAATTGGAAACTAGCATCAGGGCTCCTATGTAATATATTGACTAATTCGAGATTAGGTCGTTTCCCATATGACTCTCGGAAAAGCAGCTGTCCTCCTTGCGCAAGCCCAAGCCGAACAGAGCCAGGCCGCTACCCAAAAGTTACTCTATCAAGCTCTCAATCTGGCTCTGGCGTCGATTCGCTCAGGCAAAGAGGACAAAACAAGAGTAGCGGCGCGAGTTTTGGCCGAAATAGCAGTCACCGAGATGAGCCCAAGCCGGCGGCGGCGCGCTTGGACGGGAGCCATTCGTATCTTAGGTCAGACCAGCAAAGATAAAGAGGTCCCTGGAACTGTTGGCCTTTACGCCGATATCGTGATTGATGCTAGCCAAGACCCATATGCCGACCTATATGAAGAGTTTGTCCGTAGTCGGCTCGCCTCAGCGAGGAAACGTCTAAACGCTCTGACAAGATCGGATTGCCGCTTGCCCGCGCTCCAACAAGGGTACCTTCTGGCCCGCCTTTCCGCCGTCCGGCGTGCTCAGGCACTCACGCAGCTAAGTTTCAGTGACCGCCGGCATGCGTTCCTCGAGGCATTGGACATTGTTAACTACGCCATCGCCATTCAGCCCAAAAGTGCGCCGGTTCAACTCGAACTGGCAAATTGCTATTGGGCACTCTCGCGTTATGCGGAGAGCGACGAACAGTATGCATCGGACCTCGCAAAAACCGAGCAAGCCTTCGTTTCAGCACGCGATTCCGCTGACCTTGAGGTGGCGGGTTATTCATTAGCACGATTCTACCGGCTGACGCATCAAGCGCCACGCGCTTGCGATGAATTCGCTGGCCTAATTAGTCGAGTGCGTCACCGTCGCCGACTTCTCCGCGAATCCTACATCTTCGCCGAGGCAGTCCAACACTTGTGGTACATAGGCCATCCCGAGGAGCACATCAAACCGCTGTTGGCCCAGGCGATAGAATTACTCACTGCTGCCATCGATTCGGGCTGTTTGTACGCGAGGCACATCGTCGACCTCGCAACACTTCACGCCATGCAAGGCGACTCGGGGTTTGCCGAGACAATTCTCACGCGTGAATTGGTCACTAAGAATCAGCGCTTTGATTGGAACACCATTGTAAATGCGATCACTTCCTCCAAGTTCTTGGAGGCACGGGTTGGAGATCTTCCAGGCCTCGGTTTCGCCCTGGGCCTGAATTCTCCCGTTATCCTTAACAAGCTAGGGACCTACTGTCGCGACTTTCTTGCTGACCGTGAACTGGCCGGCGTCTTCTACAGTGCCTCACTGAGAATCGACCGAAGGAATTCAATAACGCTAACGAACAAGGCTCGTCTACTCCTAGACCTTGGTGATCCGCAGGATTTCAAAGAGGTCCGCGCGTTGTTGGACCGAGCGAAGGTATATGCAGATCGCCGTTACACTTGGTGGAGACACGAACTCAATAGACTCATCCTCGCTAAAGGAGGTAACGCCCAAGGCTCAGAAAAGAGAGAACCGTCTAAGGGAGCCTTGATTTCCTTTCGTCAGCGGAGACTCGCTTTCTACAACATCGACTCCATGAGTGATCCAAACGAGAGGGGCCTCAAATTCGAGCATTGGTTCGCTGATCTCATTGCCGTTTCATTCACCGAATACGTAGGATCGCATCGATCACCCGGCGCGCAGAACGACGCCTTCTTTTTCCATAAAAGTATCCCATTTCGAGTTGAAGCAAAATGGGAAGCGAAGCCTGTACCTGCCAAACCTCTTCGAGAGTTCAACAGCAGGATTCAACTCCCTGTCATGGCTGGAGTATTCATATCTATGTCTGGCTTCAAGAAGGCTGCTGTGGATTATTGTCGCACCATCATGCGCGAGCGCTGCTTATTGCTGATGGACGGCGACGAGCTCCGGTCCGTAGTCGAGGGCGACGTCAGCCTTCTTGATCTTGTGGACTTTAAGTACGTAAGTTTTCTTATCAAAGAGAATCCATACGCCAGGTTTAAACGCCGAGCCCCAGGTTGACAAGATCATCGTCAATTCGACGCGAGCGCTCCATGAGCGGACACCGCGTCATCATTCCCAACCCTTACGACGCGGGGACGGCGAGGCTGTTGGCATATCTCGGTTTCGAGGCGTTGGCGACGACGACTGCGGGATGCGCGTTCTCGGTTGGGCTAACTTCCGTCGCCCGCTTCGCGGGCTTTGATTCTTATTGGGGCCGTGATCCCCGGGTTACGCTCGCTGCGCTCGCTCACCCGGGGCTACTAATATGCCGCGCCTCCGGCGCTGGTTGAGTGAGTCACCCTTCATCGTCGGAGCAGAGTAGGCAAGCTTCTTTCCGTCCGTCATAATTAACGCTGCAGTCTCGCCTATGAACATCAACCGTCGCCACATCTTCGTTGCCGCTGCGCTCGGTCTCGTTATGTTCCTCATTGGGTCGACTTTGAGCGGACGGACTGAGGTGCTCGACTTTCTCCAGGCCCGACCCAGCGCCGAGGATTCTGCTTTTGAAGCAAGCCAAACTGCGAAGCTTCTCGGTGTACCAGTCCAGAATTTTCCGGCGCCACAAGGACTAACGGCCTTTGATGAACTTCCGACGAACGCTCGTGCCTTCACATTTACTCTGAAGGAACAGCCTCGATCCGGGCCGCCGCCGCCAGTTTACTTCGATGAGAGAAAGATTGTGACGGCTCGCGCACCTGACGGAACAGTCTATGAGGCCTATTGCGGCCATGACGACGCGAGCGAGATTGTTCCCGGTCACGGCTTCGTCTCAAATTTTGAAAACAGGCGGCAGTGGTATGAAAACCATCTCGGTTACGGGTATATGCCGCAAGACGTCTATATCGGCAAACGCGAAGCCGGCAGAATAAGGCCGACGCTCTTCTTCCGCGATGTCGGTTCACACACGACGGCACCGCATTACCTGGCAATCGATAATCAGGGAAGGATCCATCTCGCCGTGGCCGATGTGAATATTTCTCAGGACAACCGGCTCGACTTGTACTGGGTGATTGGCGATCCGAAAACGGGCAAATGGAATGCTGCCTGGCTGATCGACCGACGCGGTTTCACCAGTTGGTCTCATCCATGGAGCGCCGCCTGGTCAAACAAAGTTCAATTGATCTGGGACTGGTGCGATGTAAGCATCAACAAGCGCGCGCCAGGCATGGGAGCATTTCACGTCGAATGGACTGCAAACGGATTTGGTCGGAAGACGCGTATCTTTTCCGAGCCTGTCAGGCAGCTGGATGCGGCCGTAGATCAAGCTTCAGGGCTGCTCGTGATCGTGCTGGCCAGAGACGCCGGCGGTGTTTATGTTCTTTCCCGCTCGGCCGACGGGAAATGGACGCGACCGAGTCTCTTACACCCAAGTCTGAGAGGTGGTGCCAATGTTTCAATCGAGGCCGCTGGAAGCGGAACCTTCATCATTAAGGCAGGTTCAGATAGCCTCATAGGAGGCGTAGATGATTCGAAGCAGTGGTTACTTCGTCCCCAGCAGTAAGATCAAAACGATTATTGAAGTTGAGTTTATGACCCGGTCGCTACCGCTCCCGGTACTGACTCTGCGCCCGCTAAAGCGGGCCTTTGATTTCGTATGGCGCGCTTACCCAGCACTAAAGTGCTGGGCTTGTATCATGCGTCCGCTTACGCGGACGAAGCTTCGTGAAGACTAAGAACCACATCAGCACGCACTAATTTTTCAGACTATCTCATGAGGGTTTGCTGCTCAGACTTGACCAGCCAGCGCCCATTCCGTTTGACGAAGGTATCTGTGACGCGCGCGCGAAAGGTTCGGCCGTCTCGAAGCGTCTGATTCTGAATGTAAGCCAGCACGGCTGAATCTTCACTCGCGCTAACCAACTCGCCATCCGTGATCTTCCAGGACTTCGTTAGTTTGTCGGGCTTGGTGGAGGCCAGTAACTGGTTCTTGTTCTGGGTCTTGCCATCGGCTCCGGTGCCGGAATAGTCATCGGCCACAAAAGTTGCCAGCGTTGAAATGTCTCCAGCGAAGCTGGCCGTGGTCAAATCATATTCGAGCTTCATCAACTCAATCGTCAGCGCTGCGCGATCTGGCGCGGCATTGCTTGAATTGGAACGATTCGACTTGCTCTGGCTCTGATGGTCGCCTTCTGCTGGTTTCTGAGTTTCGGCAGCGTTCTTATTTGAAGAGTTGGAATTAGCATCCGGCTTTGATTTGTCGGTAAGATTGCACAGCGACAATACGGTGATTAGCAAGGCGACAGCCAAAATTGATTTCATCGGTATCACTTATTCCTGTAGAGAGATGATTAGACCGATTGCTTTGTAGGCTAAAGATGACGGCAAGTCAATGACTTTTGCATGAAAGCAGTGCAGTCCATGCTCCGGCAGGCTACCCGGCGACCGCGGCTGGCAGGCGGTACGGACAAGAATGGCGGAGGTATTAATGCGAACTCAGGCGGAGAAGGCGACGAGTTTTCAGGCGCTTCATGAACGCGACCGCGCGTTCATCATTCCCAACCCTTACGACGCGGGCACGGCGCGGTTGCTCCGGCATCTCGGCTTTGAGGCGCTGGCGACGACGAGCGCGGGATGCGCGTTCTCGCTCGGGCAGCGCGATTACACGCTTACGCGCGAACAGGTGCTCGCGCATGCCGCCGAGATCGTGGCAGCGACTGACTTGCCGGTGAGCGCGGATCTCGAAGGCGGTTTCGGCGATGATCCGGAAGCAGTTGCGGAGACATTTCGCTTAGCAGTCGCGACCGGGCTTGCCGGCGGTTCGATAGAGGATGCAACCGGTCGCCAGGATAATCCGATCTATGATCATGAACTCGCGGTCGAGCGAGTACGCGTGGCGGTAGAAGTAACACGGTCGCTTCCGTTTCCCTTCATGCTGACGGCGCGCTGTGAAAACTATCTTGTCGGTAGAGAGGATCTAAAAGACACCATCGACCGTCTACAGGCTTATCAGGAAGCAGGTGCGAACGTACTCTACGCGCCGGGACTCAGGACGAAAGAAGACATTGCCGCCGTAGTCAGTTCTGTCGATCGTCCGGTCAATGTCTTGATGGCGTTGCAAGGCGTGCATTTCACTCTCGCCGAACTCTCCGAAATCGGTGTGAAGCGCGTCAGCGTCGGCAGCGCACTCTCACGCGCGGCGCTGGGCGCGTTTCTGCGCGCTGCGCGCGAGATGCAGGAGCACGGCACGTTCACCTTCGCGGATGAAGCTGTTAGTTACCGCAACGTGAGTGAGATGTTGCGCGATGCTTAACGATCTCCAACCATCACCGGCGATAGTAAAACGACCGGCAAACATTTTCGCCAGAAAGCATCGCGGGATGCTCATCGACATGCTGATGTTTCTCGTGAATGTCTTTTTGATGCGCTTGCTCGTCCGAGTGTTCCTGGATATTTATCGGCAAGCGTCTGCCGGTGATGCAATCGCGAGGTTTGGCTTACTGCTTTTCTATTTGGCGCTGTTGGTTCTGCCTTCACTCGGCGCGATTCTGAAGCGTTGGCACTTCCATCAAAGAATCAAGCAGCGAGGGGAAGCGGAAGCCGCCGACAGTTGGCTGCCGTTTGGCTGCATCTTCATCCCGGCAATCTACTTGATTGTGAACATGTGCATCACTCTGGGAGTTGCGCTAACGTTTTTGGATCTGTTTCCGGGCTCGCAGTTCGGCGAAACGGTTGGCGTTTCGCTCCTCTTATTCGGAATTGTTTATAACGTCTTTCAGACGGTGCTCGTCTTTCGTTATTTTGCCCCTCCGAAGCGCGAACCAAAGTCCGCGTTCCTGCGCGACCCACGCTCTGAGTCTTTAGGCGATGCCTGTATTTTCCTTAACTTGATTCTGTACCAGGTTCTATTGAATTGGGTGACGGTGGTCTACCCCGGTTTCCACGAGGGGAAAGCAACCGACAGATTCTTCACCGTAGTGATCTTTGCCTTGCTCATATACATCACGGGAAGAATCTTTTTCTTAGTTGAAGACTTACGTCACCCGCGAACCTGGCTGACGATCCTGCTGGCTAATTCGCCGCTTGTCGTTCGCGTCGTGCTTGGCGGTCCAGCCACGGCGACGGCGGGATTCCTGATTCCGGCGTTAATAGCAGGAAAGCGGAAACGCTTCTACATCAGGCAGAGCCGCGCACTAAACAGCTTGCCGAGATGATTCCGGTTTGTGATAAGCTGCGCCCGCCCAAACGACAAATCGATACAGGGAATCGTGATTCACAGGTGAGCCAGGTCTTATTTTTCTTGCTGGACCACAAAGGAAAGCCGTGATCGCCTTTCCCGGCCCAGGTCGTGCCAACGACAAGACTGAAAAGGAGAATTTCATGTCACTGACAAGACGATCCGCTGCTGAGTTCCTCGGTACGCTCTGGCTGGTTTTCGGAGGCTGTGGCAGCGCCGTAATTGCCGCCGCGTTCCCCAACACAGGGATTGGTCTGCTCGGTGTCTCGCTCGCTTTTGGTCTGACGGTGCTGACGATGGCCTATGCGATTGGCCATATCTCAGGATGTCATCTCAACCCCGCGGTCTCGGTGGGCCTCTGGGCGGGAAAAAGATTTCCTGCTTCCGATCTGATTCCTTACATCGTAGCTCAGGTACTCGGCGCGATTGCCGGCGCCGGCCTGCTTTACGTGATCGCGAGTGGCAAAGCCGGCTTTTCTGTCACCAGCGGGTTTGCCGCCAACGGCTATGGAGCGCATTCGCCCGGAGGCTATACGCTGCTGGCTTGTCTGGTCGCGGAAGTGCTGCTGACATTCATGTTCCTGATGATCATCCTGGGCTCAACCGACAAGCGAGCGCCGCAGGGACTGGCGCCTCTGGCAATCGGATTTGGACTGACCTTGATTCATCTGATCAGCATCCCCGTTACGAACACGTCTGTGAACCCGGCGCGTAGCACCGGGCCGGCGTTGTTCGTGGGCGGCTGGGCGATCTCGCAGTTGTGGCTTTTCTGGGTGGCGCCGATTGTGGGCGCTGTGTTGGCTGGACTTGCCTATTCGTTCTTTGCCGGCACGCCCGAAGCCAAACCGGAGGTTGCAGCCAAAGCCATGGCCGTGGCGGCCTGAAGGTCGGAGTCGTACGACAGAATTTAAAGGACGCATAGCGGCACTGAGCGCGTTTCCGCGCGCTGCCCGCGAGATGAAGGAGCGCCGTACCTTTAAGTTCGCGGATGAAGCTGCCAGTTACCACGATGTCCGCGCGGTGTTGGAGAGTTGAACCGCAAAGTAAGCCGCCGATTTATTTCTGTCCGGGGACCGCAGTAGGCTCGCCATCCGGATGATTACCCAGGATAGTGTTGTTCCTGGCGGATATGATTTCCCCGTTTCCGCAACCGTTTCCTTGAGCAGCAACTGTGTGGTTCAGCCCTTCTGCAGCATTGTTGGTGACGCTTACATTGGAAATGCGGACCATCGCCGGCCCCGTTGCCGCGCAGCTTCCAGACTGAATTCCCAGTCTGTTGAGCGTAACCACAGAACTTTCGACATTCATTTCTACCGGAGCAGTAGAGTCCGACGCCGCAACTAGTCCCAGCCCTTGATTTCCCGCGATGACGCAGTTGCTAATTGAGACTTGGCTGCGGTCCCTGGCAACAATACCATTCCGATTTCTCTCCACTCTTGTATGGTCGATAATCGCCAGGGCCTGGGCGTTAGTGGCGCCAGATTTGACAAAGATACCAGCGTCTGTCGGTCCTGTGCCGTTGTTCAGGATATTAGAATCAGTGACAAACAGAAGGCCCCCGGTCGAGGGTTCAAAGTCGATACCGTGATTGCCGAAGTTCTTGATCAGGCAATCAATCACATAAACAACCCTGGCCTTGATGACCCGGATGCCATTTGTGCCGAGTTGTCCTCCCGGCCCTGGAACGCTCGCAAAAGAAAGATGTCGTAGGATGACGACATCACCCGGCCCGGCATTAATGTTCGCCCCGTTTGTGCCGGTAATGAGCGCACTAGCGAGAAATCCGCCGCCGTCGATCGTGATAGACTTGGTGATCGGAATTGACCCAAAGCCGCCTGGATCGAGGGCGTCTATCTCGCCTCCGGGGTTGGTTCTGGTGCTGGCGCCGGCGAAGGTCTTGCACGGAGTCTGACGATGGCAATTATTTGCATCATCGCCCAGAGCTGAAACAAAGGTTCGATCCGTTTGCGCACTCACCACGCAGAGAGGCGCGAGGAAAAAAACTAACAAGGCAGCGCATTTGGGAATCCAATTCTGTTTATTCATATGTCACCCCTTTTCGTTCTCGTGCGGCCGCTTCTTATCAGGAAATCGATAGCAAAGCAACATTAATCTTGACTTGGCTAAATGGTTAGCGGCAGTTTTTTGAAGGACTAAGTTTCGATGATCATTCTTGAGACGCAACGCCTGATCCTTCGTCGGCTTTCAACCGACGACGCGGAGTTTATTCTTGAGTTGCTGAACGAACCGTCGTTTCTCCGCTACATTGGAGACAAGGGCGTTCGCAGTCTCGATGATGCGCGCCAATACATTTTGAACGGCCCGGTTGATAGTTATGAACGAAATGGGTTCGGACTGTATCTGGTCGAGTTGAAGGAGAATGGAGTCCCGATCGGGATCAGTGGTCTGGTGAAAAGAGATACTCTACCGGACGCTGATATCGGCTTTGCTTTTCTGCCGGCGTACTGGTCAAAAGGCTATGCGGTTGAATCTGCCGCCTCGGTAATGAATTACGCGCGAGACGTCCTCGGACTAAATCGCATGCTGGCGATCACTTCACCAGACAACGAAGCATCCGCTAAACTGCTCGGCAAGATTGGTCTGAGGTTCGAGCGGATGATCAAGTTGTCTGAAGATGGGGATGAGGTTAAGTTGTTTACGCCGGAACGATGTTAGAGGGCCAAACGGATGAAAGAACTTCCAATAGCGTGTGAACTTACTCCGGCAGATCTGGACGTTCGTCGTGAGGAATTGCTGGCTGGTCTATTGGCGCTGGCGCAGGAACGCATGACTATCACCAATGGGCTCCGTTGGAGGTTTGCGCCATCCGCCGAGTTTCTGACTGCGGCGGCGGAGACGATCGATGCCGAGCGCCGGTGTTGTCGATTTCTGAAATTTGTGTTGACGGTTGAACCAGATGCCGGCGAGATGTGGCTGGAGATCACGGGCCCTGAGGGCACTGCGGAGTTCCTTGCGACGCTAGTGGGCGAATGATTGCGGATCACACTTCTTGAGTGGCTATGAAGCGAATGGCGAAGCGGCAAACGATCGATCAGGGCGAGAAGCACATCAAACGGGTGCGGCGCATTTGTCTGGAACTTCCCGAGACGTGGGAGAAAATCTCGCACGGCGAACCGACCTTCTTTGTTAAGAAGAAGGTGTTCGCGATGTGCTCGATCAACCATCACAACGACGGACACATTGCCGTTGTTTGTCCCGCGCCGATCGGTGTCCAGCAGGCATTGATCGAGGCCGCACCGGAGAAATACTACCGACCGCCTTACGTTGGCGGGGCCGGCTGGGTCGGCGTCGAGCTTCCACGCGTCAGTGAAAAAGCGTTGAAAATGCATCTGCGCGAAGCGTGGCGATTGATCGCGCCGCCGAAATTGCATATTTGAAGAGGGTCAGAACCGCCTGCGGTAGCGGGCGGTTAAATTTGAGCGAAACCGTCAGACTCTCATCGAGGTTTGGGAAGCTGGCTCGTCCAATGATGCTTCAACCGCCCGCTACCGCAGGCGGTTCCGACAAGTCAACCAGGAGGTCACCATGAATCGAGCAGACCAGTTCATTCCCCATTTGATCGTCAGCGACGGGCTCGCCGCGCTTGAGTTCTACAAAAGCACTTTTGGCGCTGAATTGGGTGACAACATGATGGCGCCCGATGGTAAGCGGCTTATGCACGGGGAGATCGCTTTGGACGGCCACAAGTTTTTCGTCTCTGATGAGTTCTCAGAGAGTGAAGGCGGGACGTGCAAGATGCCCGCGACGCTCGGCGGAACCTGCGTGCGCATCACTCTCCAGGTTGATAACGCAGACGCTATTGTCGAGCGCGCGGTGGCAGGCGGCGCGCGTGTGCTCATGCCTGTGCAGGACATGTTCTGGGGCGGGCGTTACGGAAAGATCGTCGATCCCTTCGGTCACGAGTGGGGCATCAACCAACAGGTGAAGGAACAGAGTCCCGAGGAAACTCAGCGCGCGGCGGACGAGTTCTTCGCGAAGAACAAAACCGAATAGCCGCTCGCGACGCGGATTGTTCAGCTCCCCCAAATCGCGACCTTCAGGCCAGGCAAATGCTTTCTGACCGTGCGGCGCGGCGAGCAGGCGCTGCAAGTCACGCTGACTCCGCGAAAGCTGATCTGAGATTTTCTGTGACGAAGATGGTTAATGTCTCAAACTGAAAAAGAGGCCCGAGCGTTGAATGAGCAGCAGCAATCTTGAACTGATAGCCAGGCACCTAACCACCGCAGAACTCGAAGCTGGACTGGATGAGATCTGCCGCGCTCCCAGAGATGAAGGCGTACTCGAGTTGATTGTGCGCCGGCCGCAGGTCGACGAACGAGAAGTTCTCGACGAAGGCGAGCTTAGTTTGGAAGTAGGCTTGGTGGGCGACAGCTGGAGCACCCGCGGCAGCTCACGCACACCCGACGGATCGCCAAATCCGGACATGCAGCTCAACATCATGAATTCCCGCGTGACCGCGCTGGTGGCCCAGCATAAAGACCGCTGGCAACTGGCAGGAGATCAACTCTATCTCGATATGGATTTGAGTGAACCGAACTTGCCTGCGGGAACGAGATTAGCGCTCGGCTCGGCCGTGATCGAAGTCAGCCCGCAACCACACCTCGGCTGCCATAAATTTGTTTCACGTTTCGGGTTGGAGGCAATGAAGTTTGTGAATTCACCGCTGGGCAGACAATTCCGCCTGCGCGGGATCAATGCCAAGGTAGTTCAGGCCGGCGTGATTCGCGTTGGTGATGTGGTTAGGAAGACTTGAGCCCGGCATCGATCGACGGCCGAAGAAGGAGACTGAGAATGCTGGAAGTCATTTTGAAGCGGTTTGAAAGCCCTGACGAAACGCGCGTGTTTGAAAAAGGCCGGTTGGAGATTGTGCGTATCGGAGGCATGACCGTCGGAAGGGCGAGCTATGAGCCAGGCTGGAAATGGACGGAGCACGTGAGTCCGATTGCCGGCACTCCGCTTTGTGAAGTTGAACACGTGGGATTGGTGCTTTCCGGAAGCGCCATGGCGGCCATGAAGGACGGCAGTGAAGTGGTGCTGAATGCGGGCAGCCTTTTCCATGTGCCGGGGGTTCCGCATGACAGTTGGGTGATAGGAGATGAGCCTTACGTGTCACTTCACTTCCTGGGCGCAGATCAATACGCCAAATAATTGATGATCGGTTCTTTCATCAGACCGATCGCCGCCAGCGGCTGGGCCGCCTGATGTGCGGAAGGCCTCTGGCCTTCCGGCATGCGATTAATTAGATTTCGGGGCTGCGCCCCGGTTCCCAGACGCGCAGAAAACCGGGCGTAGCCCTCAACTAAGAATGGAACGGCCTGCGGAAAGTCGTAGACTTTCCGCACATCAGACGGCTCAGCCACAAGCAATCATTACCTCAATACTTGCTCTCTCAAGCGTGCTATGCAGGCGGCGCAATTCGCAGTAAACTCTCGTTCGCCCAACCGGTCTGGAGTCTGCTCGCTAATGCTCGAACAACTCGTCGAAGCCTGGCAAATCAATCATCGCGTGACGCTAAGACTGCTCGATGCGTTATCCGAAGCGGACTTGCGTGCCACGCTGTCGACGCGCGGCGGCCGCGATGTTGCGCGACAGCTCGCGCATCTTCATGAAGTGCGCGCGGGCTTTGCCGAGGTCACGTCGAAGACGAATCTCAAGGCGAAGCTGCCGCATTTCGCCAAGGGTGAATCGCCATCGAAAAAGCAGTTGCGCGCGGCCCTGGAAGCATCAGCCAAAGGCGTCGAGACATCAATCCGCGAAGGTTGGGCCAACAACGGCAAGCTGCCCGGCTTCAAGCGCGGCGTCATTCCGTTTGTTGGCTATTTAATCGCGCACGAATCGCATCATCGCGGCAGCATCCTGCTGACTTTGAAACAAACTGGCCATAAGCTCACGGATGAATTGAAGTGGGGCTTGTGGGATTGGAACAAGATCTGACGGATTGCTGAAAACTGTTTTTCCTGGCCCAGGCGTTCACGCCTGCTGGGAGATCGAGGGTGATAAATCAACCAGCCTCCTTCAGGAGGCTTTTGGGATCGGGCTTTTGCCAGTCGAACAAAACTCAGGAGGCCCCTACATCATGCGTACCAAAAAACTTTTCCCCATTCTGTTTATCGTTCTCGCTTTAGCGTCAACGATGCTGGCACAGACCGCGCGGCGCCCACTCAAGCTCGACGAACTCGCGCGTTTCCGTGACGTGCGCGATCCGCAAATCTCGCCTGACGGTCAGTGGGTCGCTTATGTTGTCGCCACGATTGACGTGAAGGAAGACAAGGGCAGCTCGCATATCTGGATGATCGGCTATGACGGCAAGAACGATCGCCAGATTACTTTCAGTCAGGACAGCGAGACTTCGCCGCGATGGAGTCCGGATGGAAAGTATCTCTCGTTCACTTCGTCGCGGCCGGGCAAGGCCAAGGGGAGCCAGGTGTGGCTGTTGGATCGCAACGGCGGCGAAGCTTACCAGCTCACTGAGTTGAAAGGGCGTTTGCAGGGTTACGAATGGTCGCCGGATGCGAAGCGCCTCGCGCTGGTAGTTGGTGATCCCGATCCGGAAGCTGACGCGAGTCCATCGCCGCAGGCTGGGCCTCCGAAACCGCCGAAACCAATCGTGATCGATCGCTACCGATACAAGCAGGACGGCCAGGGTTATCTGCTGTCCGGTCGCCACAGTTACATTTATCTTTTCGACATCGCCACGAAGAAGCTGGACCGTCTGACTAAGAGCAAGTGGGACGAGTCTTCGCCGTCGTGGTCGACTGACGGCGCGCGCATCGCGTTCATGAGCAATCATGCGGACGATCCCGATCGCGATCCAGCGGCGCAATTGTTCGTCGCCGACGCGCAAGGCGGCGCGACTGAAAAGCAGTTAACGACACCAGCGAACCGCGCCAGCCGCGCGCGGCCGGAGTGGAGTCCTGACGGGAAATGGATCGTGTTCCTCGAGGGCGACGAGAAGAAATACGGCGCCTACAGCATGGAGCATTTGATGTTCGTGCCGGCGGACGGCAGCGGCGCGCCCACTCGAGTGAAGGCTGTCGAGGATCTCGATCGCGGTGTCTCGGGTTTGCGCTTTAATGGCCAGTCGCTCGATGCTTTCGTCACAGATGATCGCTCTGTCTATCCAGTTAGTATTACCCGCAACACTGTGACGCGGCTGCTCAATCCGCCGGTAGTCGTTTCAAGTCTGACGAACGGCGGCGGCCATTCGGTAGTGCTTTCCGGCAGCGATACAAAACCGACGGAAGCTTACGCGATGGAAGGAAGCGCGCTGCGACAGCTAACTCATCAGAACGACGCGCTGATGGCCGAACTTCAGATCGCGCAGACTGAAGAGGTTGCTTTCAAGAGCAAAGACGGAGCAGACATTCATGGCTTGTTAACTTATCCGGTCGGTTATGTGAAAGGCACCAGGGTTCCTTTTTTGCTTCGCATCCACGGCGGACCGAACGGACAGGATCAGCATTCGTTCAGCGTCGAACGGCAAGTCTTCGCCGCTAATGGCTACGCGGTGCTGGCGGTGAACTATCGGGGCAGCTCCGGTCGCGGCCAGAAGCATTCGCGCGCAATCTTCGCCGACTGGGGTCATTATGAAGTTGAAGATCTGCAAGCCGGCGTCGATCACGTCATTAGCATGGGCGTTGCCGATCCTGATCGATTGGGTGTCGGCGGTTGGAGTTATGGTGCCATTCTCACCGACTATATGATCGCCAGCGATCCGCGTTTCAAAGGAGCAACCAGCGGCGCGGGCACCGCGTTCACGGTCGCTTTCTACGGCACCGATCAGTACATCATTCAGTACGACTATGAAATCGGTCCGCCGTGGAATCCGAAAGCGTGGGAGACCTACGTCAAGATTTCTTATCCGTTCCTGCACGCCGATCGCATCAAGACACCCACGCTGTTTCTAGGCGGTGAGCGCGATTTCAACGTGCCCGTTCAGGGCGGTCAGCAAATGTATCAGGCGCTGCGCAGCCTCGGCGTCGATACGCAACTCATCATCTATCCGAACGAGAATCACGGCATTACGCGACCGAGCTACGTCCGCGATCGCTACGAGCGTTATCTCGCTTGGTACGACAAGTACGTGAAGAACCCGCAGACGCCAAAGAAGAATGTGGCGGAGACGGGTACGCGCTAAAGCAAACTCTTCAATAGATCAAGTTACCGTATTAAGTTCGAGCATTTGTCTCGTTAGGCCATGAGTGCTGAAAACACAGTGAAGGAGTTCGTCGAACGGCTCATCGCCGAGGGTGACGTGGTGATTGCATCTCAGTGGCACCCGCGCGGAAACTATCTTCTCGGCCCACCGACTTATGTTGATCTTGAGCTTTTTCAGCAGTCGCGTAGTCGTTGCCGCCTGCTAATGTCAATGCTTGGTACTCTTGCCGATCCTTGGAAACCGATTCTTGCAAGCGAAGCCGCGAATAAGATCGAGTCAGCCAAGAGCACGCAAGGAGCACTAAAGGGTGTTCGCCAGTCACTAGAAGAGGGACTCCTCATCCGCTTCGAAGACCTAG
>DASZZL010000045.1:0-5995 GCA_035545035.1 Pyrinomonadaceae bacterium | reverse complement strand
CGTCGGCGCCGACGGCGTGACCCCGGTGAAAAACCTTCTGCACGGCATCGACCTGCGCAGCTCCAACACCTTCGGTCCCCCCTTCGGTCCCGCGCAGCCCAACGAGCCGGGCGTCTCCTTCAACCTCATCGGCGGCACCGTGGCTGGGGCCGGCAACCTCGTCGAGTTTAACGGCACCGGCGGCATCGCCGTTTTCGGCAACCCGGTGTCCGCCTCCGGACAGCCGAACATCGGCAACACCATCGAAGGCAACTCGATCTTCCAGAATGGCCGGAACAACTCCACGGTCCTGCTGGGCATCGACCTGACCAATCAGTTCAAGTTCCCCACGGATGACGGCGTGACGCCGAACGACTCCCAAGGCCACGGCGCGCAGAACGACCCCAACAACTTCCAGAACTTCCCGGTGCTGACTGCTGCGCTGCCGAACAGCGGCAAGACGGACATCACCGGCACGCTAAAGGCTAACGCAAACTCGACGTACCGCATCGAGTTTTTCGCGAGCGACCCCGATCCGCTCGGTCTACCCGCCGAAGGACAGCAGTTCCTCGGCTTTGCCAACGTGACCACCGATGCTAACGGCAACGTCACCTTCAGCGTCACCCTCAATGTCCCGGTGGCCAACGGTCGCGTCGTGACTGCGACCGCCACCGACGCCGTCGGCAACACCTCCGAGTACTCGGCGGGCATTGTCGTCCCGTTCCAGACCCCGCCGCCAGCCATCTCGATTAACGACGTAGCGGTGGTCGAAGGCAACAGCGGCTCGACGAGCGCAGTCTTCACGGTCACGCTCTCGCCGGCCAGCACCCAGACCGTGACGGTGGATTATTTCACTTCGAACGGCACGGCGACTGCGCCGTCAGACTACCAGTCGGTCAACGGCACGTTGACGTTTTCGCCGGGAGTAACGACGCGGACAATCAGCGTCCCCGTCAACGGTGACACAACTCCCGAAGGCGACGAGACCTTCTTCGTCAACCTGACGAACGCAAGCAACGCGGTTATCGTGGGAGGGCTGGGAGTCGGCACGATCCTCAACGATGATCCTGGCGGCATTATGCAGTTCAGCGCGGCCAGTTACAGCGTCCCCGAGAGCGCCGGGCCCGCAGTCATCACGGTGACGCGCACGGGCAGCACGATTGGCACGGTTACTGTCAACTACGCAACCTCGAACGGCACAGCCACGGCTGGAGTTGACTACGGCAACACGTCGGGAACGCTCTCCTTCGGTACAGGCGAGACGAGCAAGACCTTCAACGTGCCAATCCTCGACGACGACGGGAACGAGGGCACACAGATCTTTAACCTGACTCTCAGCGGCCCAGCCGGGGGCGCAACGCTCGGCGCGCAGAGCACCGCGGTAGTCTCTATTCTGGAAGACGAACCAGCGCCGCCGCCCGATCTCTTTGCCGTCACCACGAACAATAATCTGCTGCGGTTGAATGCCAATGCGCCGGAGGTAATCCTGAGCACGGTGGCCATCAGTGGCTTGCAGCCGAGCGAAAACATTCTGGCGATCGACTTCCGCCCCGCAACTGGGCAACTTTATGCGGTGGGCAGCACCAGCCGTCTCTACACGATCAATACAACGACTGCGGTGGCAACGCAGGTTGGCTCTTCCGGCCTGTTCACGCTGACTGGTACGGATTTTGGTTCTGACTTCAACCCGACAGTTGATCGTTTGCGCGTTGTCTCAGACGCGAAACAGAACATCAGAATCAATCCGAACGATGGCTCGCTCTCGGGTACGGACACCAGCCTCGCCTTCGCTTCGGGTGATCCGAACTTTGGCGCGAACCCGAATGTTATCGGGTTGGCCTACACCAACAACTTTGCGGGAGCTATTACAACCACGCTCTATGGCATTGACTCGAATCTTGACGTACTCGTGCGCCAGGGTGGAGTCGACGGCACGCCTTCGCCGAACGGCGGCCAGTTGTCTACTATCGGAAGTCTCGGCGTCAACACGACGGGATTGACAGGCTTCGATATTCGTCCCACCAGTAGCACGGCGTATGCTTCGCTAACTGCGCCGGCTGACACGTCATCTAAGCTCTACACGATCAACCTCTCGACCGGCGCCGCCACGCTCATCGGTACTATCGGCGGCTCGACCCCGATTCGCGACATCGCGGTCGTGCCGGCCGGTTCGTTCCAATTCAGCACGTCCACGGCGACCGTATCTGAAGGCGCCGGCAAACTGACCGTTACGGTCACCCGCACCGGCGACACGACGGGAACCGCCACGGTGAACGTCAACACGGCGGACGGCACGGCGACGCAGAAAGGCGATTACACCATCAGGCGCGCGATCGTCACCTTCGGTCCTGGTGAAACCAGCAAGACCGTGGACGTCTTCATCACCGACGATGTCTTCATCGAAGCCAGCGAAACGTTCACCATCAATCTGACCAATCCGACTGGTGACTTCTCGCTCGACGGCGCCAGCACGATGACGGTTACGATTACGGACAACGACAGCAACCCGGCCGCGCCTAACCCGATTGACAGTGCCTCGTTCTTTGTTCGCCAGCACTACATCGACTTCCTCAACCGCGAGCCAGATCCGCCGGGCCTGGCTGCATGGGTGAGCACGCTCAACGGCTGCGCGGCAGCCGACACAAGTTGCGACCGGATTCACGTCTCGGAAGCGTTTTTCAAGTCGCCGGAATTTCAGCAGCGCGGCTTCTTCGTTTACCGATTTTATCCGGTGAGCTTTGGCCGCAAGCCGGATTACTCGGAGTTCATGCCTGACATTCAGCGCGTCAGCGGCTTCCTGGACGCAACTCAGTTGGAAGCGGCGAAAGTAGCATTCATCGCCGATTTCATGGCGCGGCCGGGGTTTGCCAACACTTACAATGGCCTTAACAACACGCAGTACGTGGACACTCTGTTATCGACGGCGGGCGTAACGCTGTTGCCATCGCCTTCAACCCGGCAAGCCTTGATCGACGGACTGAACAACTCGACGTTGACGCGCGGGCAAGTTCTTCGGCAGATCGCTGAGAGCAACGAGGTCTCGACGAAGTTTTTCAATCAGGCGTTTGTGGTGATGGAGTACTTCGGATATCTGCGCCGCGACCCGGACGCGTTATATCTGAACTGGATAACGGTGCTGAATACGACTGGCGACTCACGCGGAATGGTCAACGGCTTTATGAACTCGCTCGAGTACCGGCAAAGGTTCGGCCCGCCGTGAGCGAATTAGAAGCCACCGGTGAAACGCAGGTGAAATAGGCGTGCATCATGAAGACCTAAAGGTCTTGCAACGCGCTAATAGATGGGATGAAGCGGTATTGTCAGGTTAACAGGCTGAAGATGCAATATGACTGCTCATACCAGATAATCCGCCGATGCGCACCGCCGTCTCTCTGTATCATCGTCATCGCTTCCCTGCCGAGATCATCAGCCATTGCGTCTGGTTATATTTTCGCTTCACCCTGAGCTTTCGCGATGTCGAAGAAATGTTGGCGATGCGCGGTGTGTCCCTGAGCTATGAGACGGTCCGAGAATGGTGCCTTAAGTTCGGTCAGACTTACGCCAACGGCTTGCGCCACAAGTCTCCTCGCCCCGGCGACCGATGGCACCTCGACGAAGTGTTCCTAAAGATCAACGGCCGCCTCCATTACCTCTGGCGTGCAGTGGATCAGGATGGCAACGTATTGGACATCCTGATCCAGAGCCGGAGGGATAAGAAGGCAGCCAAGAAGTTCTTTCGGAAGCTATTAAAGGGGTTGCGGTATGTCCCGCGTGTGATCATTACAGACAAGCTGAAGAGCTATAGCGCGGCGAAAGCTGAGGTCATGCCGGGTGTCGAACACCTTCAGCAGAAATATCAGAACAACCGAGCCGAGAATTCACATCAGCCGACCAGATTGCGAGAGAAGGTGATGAGGCGGTTTAAGTCAGCAGGACACGCCCAACGCTTTCTCTCCGTCTTCGGGATCATCATGTCATACTTCCGACCTGGAAGGCCCTAGTCGTATTAGCTTTCGAAAGGAGCTTATTGAATGCGTCTGAAGAAGGGACAAACAGTGTCGATAAGGAAAGTGTGAGAGACGCATGGGACCGGCAGTCCTGGAGGACTGCGTCATCCAGTGAGCTCCGCGAGGCTGAGCTTCGATCCGCCGTCGGCGCGTCGAACCTAAATCTTGATCGCAAAGAACGGACAAGTTTGCGCGAAATGATTTCGACATTGCGCGTCGCGGAGAATGGGAATAGCATGTCGCCGCGCAGCTCAATAGCTCTTGAAAGGAAGGGGAAAATGAAGACTCAAACGAACCCAGTAACCCTGTTGGTTATTTTCGGTCTCTGGCTCGGCCTGATTCTCGGCTGTTCGAGTTTGAGAAACAGTGCTCCCATCAAAATCTCCGCAGAGGATCTATCCAAGGCTTACGAGTCGAACGAAAAGACCGCCAATGATCGCTACAGAGGCGAAACGCTGATCGTCACTGGAAAGATGGGGATCACAAACACCGAAGTGGGAAGTTTTCATTTCTTAGATGCTCCTCTAGTCATATGCTTCGCGGAGCAAAAAGATGAAGTCTCGCAATTGAAGATAGGGCAGACGGTAACGATGAAGGGAAAGTGTACGGGAAGCGTCATGGGATTCGTGACCCTTATGAACTGCGTCATTCAGTAACGCTTGACTCTTTCATCCACTACAACCTGCCGGTTTTGGCGCACCGGAGAAGGTAAGAAAATGAGAACTCAAAAGAACCCAGTAACCCTGCTGATTGTCTTCACTATCTGGCTGGGACTGATCCTCGGCTGCTCAAATTCGAGAGAAGCAACAAACTCCCCTTCAAGCGAAGACAGGAGCGCGCCACTCAGGATCTCCGCCGAGGATCTGTCCAAGGCATACGAATCGAATGAGGCAGAGGCTGACAAGCTCTACCAGGGCAAGACACTGATCGTCACGGGGAAGGTGGGGACCATCGACGCCAAAATTATGGTGGTCTTGTTGATGGATGCTCGGCAGAAACCGAATATCCTGTGCGGATTCGCGGCGGATCAAAAGGGTGCAGTGTCGAAACTGGAGCCAGGGCAGATGGTAACGGTGAAAGGAGAGTGTCGGGGAAAGGGAACGTTGCTGGGATCGGTAGTCTTGCTGGACTGCGTCCTTCAGTGAGCGCGCCAATTCGCAAACGAGGCTTTCATTTGCGCGCCGCAGAGAATCGGATTAGCATGCCGCCGTTCAGACGCCAGTTGAGTGCAGTTCCTTCCTGAGATTCGGGTCGTACTTTTGTCGCCGCGGAGTTTCCCTGAGCAAATAGTTAAGGAGGAAAAAATGAAAATCCATGCAAGCCTGAAACAGATCGCAATGCTTTCGGTTTTGGCTGTCGCTGTATCGGGCGCTTTCTCAAATTCAGCGACCGTCCAAGCCCAGACAATAAACAAGCCTTCGATTCAATTCTTTTTGCAAGTTCACAAAGGTTACAAGGGCGACCCGGAAACCTGGAGCTGGACGCCAATGATCAATTTTCGGGTCAATGGGCCATTCAAGCCCGGCGACCAGCTGTCGGTCGAATACAGCCTGCCCGGAAAGACCTGGAAGTACGACTGCAACCCGCAGGACGCAGGCCCTTCCAGTGCATGGGTGGGAGTCCGAGATTGCGGCCAGAACCCGCCCGACAGCGAAGCTGTAACTTATACCGGGCCCGTAGATTTCAAAATCAACCTTAAGAACGAACTGGAAGGCAAGAACACGCCCCTTCTTTCAGGAAAGTTCAAGGTTGAGAAATTTCACGAGGGCGTCGTTGACCTGCCCAAGTTCAAGAACAACAATGTCTATTACGTCAACTACGACTGGGTGATGCCTATCGCCTACATCTACGACGAGTTGGTTTACAACTGGGAGCGTTCGGGCCCAATTGGCAACACTTTCGTTCCTAATTTGACAAGCTCGCACTTGATAGCGGCTTTCTGGTTTAAGGGCATGACAGGCGGAGGCGGCGTGGCGGGCGTCAGCTACAGCAAGTATGAAGCTTATCTA
>DASZZL010000044.1:0-1984 GCA_035545035.1 Pyrinomonadaceae bacterium | reverse complement strand
CTGGTTCAGCATGGACGGGCCGCTCTCGCGCATCATCGCCAATGGCCGCGAAGGCAACTGCGGCTTCACGTTGCAGCAGGCGGTGGAGGCGGTGGTCGCGTACATGCAGGTCTTCCACTCCGTGCACCCCGCGGTAAGGCTCGGCCTCATCACCAACTTCCCCAACTGGCACTACGGCAGCATCCCCTCGTACTGGTCAACCGACTACGGCGATTTCCAGGTCGCCTTTGAGACGCTGCTTGCCGCCGTGGATGCCGCAGGCGAGAAACTCTGGTTTGTCCACGCCGACAACCCGTACGACTTCGCCACGGGCCAGCAGCCCTCCGACACGCTCTCCGACCCGACGCACGTGGACTGGATCCAGAGGATCCTCGACCTGGAGGCGCAGGTCCGCTCGCACGGGTTACGCTTCGGGCTCATCTACAACTCGGAAATGGGTGCGGACGCTTCGGACCAGCGCTACCTCGAAGACACGCTGGCGTACATCAAACTCTACCGGCAGCGCGGCGGCGACCCCGACGAAGCGATCATCGAAAGCTGGTACGACCGCCCTTCCGCCATCTTGCCCGAGTCGCAGCCCTTTACCTTCATGTACACGGCGCGGGCTGCACTCGAACTCCTGCAGCGGTCATATGCGGAGGGCGACGATGTCGGTGAGAGGGCTAGCACCCGCGGCGCTCGGGCCGAATGTCGAACGCGCGGCCGTAGCCGTCAGCCCGGTGACTAAAGTTAGACCCGGGCCGCAAGCCTCGACACGCGAGAGCTTGCCCGAATTTCGGAAAAGCCAGGCAACACCCAAAATCGAGCCGGGCGTTGTTAGAGGTCTTTCATCATTTATCAAGAAGGAGGAGCACGATCATGAAACTTTTGATTTCCGCAATAGCGATCACGGCATTACTTGCCGGTTGCGCCGCAAGTGACTGGTTGTGACGCCAACGGTGATTTGTAAGACAGGCGTCGCGTTGTCAGCGGCATCGTCTGCTGTTTGTGAGCGGACGAGCAGATCATGTTGATGAGTTCATCGCGGCGCTGGATGCTGCCTTTGCTGTGGCCCAGGCCTGAAGTCGATGAGAATCAAACTCTCATTCCTATCGCTGCACGTGCTACTGCCGATCTTGATTGGCGGGCTCGTGTACATCTGCTGGCGCGATCCTGCTTTGCTAATGTTCAAATGGTTTCGCGTCCTTGGCGTTGAACCGCGTCCTGCAGTTACGACTTGCAACAACCTCAGCACGCCAGAGCTTGCCCGATTGGTTCGTCTATTCTTTGCCTGACGGGTTATGGATTTACGCGCTCACAGCTTTCATGACGCACATCTGGTCGGGATCACCGTCATCGCCGGTCAAAACCGGCTGGCTGTCAGTGGGACTCTTGCTCGGCGCGGGCAGCGAGCTGGGCCAACTCGCTCGCTTAGTTCCGGGAACCTTCGACGCAACGGACTTTTTCTTTTATCTCTTCGCCGCCGCGATTGCGTTTCTTGTCGCCTCCAAACAAAAACCAAAAAGGAGCCTAAATGAATCAGCAACTGAAAAGAACTTTGCTTTCGCTGGCCGGGTTAGGAGTCTTTCTACTGCTGGCATTCGGCAGCCTGGACTCAACAAATGAGAACACTTCGAGCGGCAATCGCTCCAGCAACAGTGGCTCGCGTTCCACAAACACAGATACGACGGCCTACGTGAACTCCAAGTCTGACTTTAGCGGAGAGCTCGAAGACAACTTTGTCGAATTCACGTTCGACTATCCTAACTCGTGGAAGAGAGACCCAAAGGCTGGCAAAGGTAGTTCTGAGAGCTTCGTTAAGGTGCAAAACGCGACGTCGAATGGTGTCACAATCGAGAATTTCGCGGTGGTCTGGCTTTCCGTACTGCGTGATGGGTTGCCGCAATTTGCCCGACAATTTAGCGATGGGATCGCGGGTGGTTTTCCTGAATACAAGAAAGTCTCTGAGGGAGAGATTCGAATCGGCTCGTATGATGGCTACGAG
>DASZZL010000043.1:0-2300 GCA_035545035.1 Pyrinomonadaceae bacterium | reverse complement strand
GCGAGGAGTCTAGCCTCACGAGCAGGAATCTCGTAAATTGGCTCATAGTTAGAAGGAAGTGGAGTCCGCGAAGCGGACGAACGAAAATAGCCCAGCGCTTCAGCGCTGGGTAAACGATGAGAAATGGAACAGAAGCCCGTGAAACGGGCGACAGAATGCCTTCATAATTTGAAGACGCGCAAATGAATTTCTGCCGTCCGCTCCGCGGACTTGATACAAAAATCACAACTCTATTCCCAGCGATAAATCGCTGGGCTATTTTCGTTCGTCCGCTTCGCGGACTAGACGGCGCAAACCTCTGTTGCGCTTAGATCGTCTCTTAAGAGTGCAAGGCTCTATCACATTTCCAGCCTTCGCCAAGATCAACTGGAGCTTGCGCGTCCTTGGTAAGCGCGCCGATGGCTATCACGAACTGGACACCGTGTTCCAGATGGTCAGCCTGCACGACTCGATCACGCTTGAAGCCACGGACGATCCACAGATCGTCTTGTCGTGCGACGATCGCTCGCTGCCTTCCGACGAGCGGAATCTGGTTTGGCGTGCGGCTTCAGCGCTCCAGGTTCGCTGCGCGATTCGGAGAGGCGCCCGCGTTCGTCTTGAAAAGCGCATTCCGGTGCACGCGGGCTTGGGTGGCGGATCTTCGGACGCGGCGGCCACGCTAATCGGCCTGGCCTATCTGTGGAACGCGACCATAACCCGGGACGAGCTATTGGAACTTGCAGGTGGTTTGGGCGCCGATGTGCCTTTCTTTTTCTACGGTGGCACCGCGCGGGGCATTGGCACAGGAAAAGATATCGCGCCGCTTGGTGACGCGGCGGATAAGTTTCTCCTGGTGATCAAACCGAAGGCGAACATTTCCACTTCAAAGGCTTACGAAGCACTAAATGCTGCTGCCTTGACAACTTCTGAAGCCAAAACTATTCTGTCTAGTTCGCAACGGAGTGCCTTTTCTTTCAGACTTAGCTCCGAGGCTCTGCAAAACGATTTCGACGCCGTCGCGTTTCAGCCCGAACCGGAAATCGAGAGAGCAAGAGTTGCTTTAGCGAAAGCGGGTGCGCAAGCAGCGTTGCTTGCAGGGAGTGGCGCGGCGGTACTTGGGGTTTTTGACAATAAGGATGCGCAGGAGCGCGCCATTCAGAATATCGAACTTGAAGCTGGTTGGCGCGTCTTTCCATGTCGCACAGTTGGGCGCAGCCACTATCGGAGCGCGATGGGTCCCTGCGGCGCGATTTTTGAGCGCTTCACCGGGCCATGATTTTGGGGCGTCGCCAAGTGGTAAGGCACCGGTCTTTGGATCCGGCATTCGTAGGTTCGAATCCTTCCGCCCCAGCCAGATTTAGTGACAAGTGACAAGTGACAGGTGACAAGTAAGAGCGTCGCTTTTTCCTGTTACCTGTCACCTGTTACCTGTCACTGAAGAGATGAGCACCACCGGCGGCATCAAAGTCTTTTCCGGCAATGCGAATCGCGCGCTGGCCGAAGAGATTTGCCAGGAGCTTTGTTGCGATCCAGGCCGCGCGACGGCGGAACGTTTCTCTGACGGCGAATTCAATTTTCAGATCGAAGAGAACGTTCGTGGCGGCGATGTTTTCATCGTGCAGCCGACCTGCCCGCCCACGGATTCGCACTTAATGGAGCTGCTGGTGATGCTCGATGCGTTCCGGCGTTCATCGGCTGAGCGCGTCACCGCCGTCGTGCCGTATTACGGTTACGGGCGCTCTGACAAGAAGGATCGGCCGCGCGTTCCGATTGCGGCGAAGATGGTAGCGAATCTGCTGACGACCGCAGGCGCTGATCGGATCGTGACGATCGATTTGCACGCGGCGCAGATTCAGGGGTTCTTTGATATTCCAGTGGATCACTTGTACGCGGCGCCGGTAATGATTCGCTACTATCTGGAGAGTCCAATGCCGAATCTGACTGTCGTCGCGCCCGACACCGGCGGCGCTGAGAGGGCTCGGGCATATGCCAAGCGCCTGAATGCCGAGCTGGCGCTTTGCGACAAGCGCCGTGAACGCGCTAATGTGGCCGAAGTCATGAACGTCGTCGGCGACGTGGAAGGTCGAAGCTGCTTGATCGTCGACGACATGTGCGACACTGGTGGATCGTTGACAAAGGTTTCGCGCGCCTTGAAGGAAGCGGGAGCTGCGAGCGTGCACGCGTGTTTCACGCATGCGGTGCTTTCAGGTCGTGCCGCGATGCACCTGGCAGACTCCGACATCGAACAGATGGTAGTGACCAACACGATTCCGCTGAATTCGAAGGCAGCGGAAATGACCAACATAAAGGTCCTTAGTATT